>JABDPH010000278.1 GCA_013042925.1 Eudoraea sp. | reverse complement strand
GGAGATATACTGAACCCCTATTTTCTCCCACTTTTTGGCATCCTCAACACTTTCAACAAAAGTACCCACTACCTTGCCACTTTTTTTGGCCAAAACAACAGCTTCTTCCATGCGCTTTATTACCTTTTCATGGTGTACTTGTCCGGGTACGCCGCAAGATTGAGACAGATCATAAGGTCCTAAAAAAATAACATCAATGCCGTCATTAGCCAGGATAGAAGGTAAATTCTCAAGGCCGGTAACTCCTTCAATATGGATAATAGTTACTATGTTTTCATTCGCCCTGCCAAAATGTTCGGCTTTATCAATGGCGGTATAGTCCCCTGCCCTTACATAACGGCACATACCACGTTCTCCTTCGGGATGAAACATAGCCGATTTCACTACCTTTTGTGTATCCTCGGGAGTTGATATCTGAGGTACCTGAATACACTGTGCACCGATATCCAGCACTCGAAGAATTGAAGTCTCACTATTTTCGGTCACCCGTACTACCGGAGTAATCCCCTTGGCCTCTGCGGCTCTTAGCATTTGCTGAACGGTTTCTATACTATAAGGCCCATGTTCCATATCAATAATCACGAAATCAAAACCGGCCAAAGCGGCTAACTCAACAACAGCAGGGTCCAGTATCTTGCAGAAAGGCCCAAACACAGTTTTACCTTTTTCTAATGCTTTTTTTAGAATATTAATCTTCATTGCCTTTAGTAGTTTAACATGCCATAAGATTCCGTGAGTATATATTAATTTCCATTACCCAATTATAACGAACCCTCCGGATTGAATAATAAAGGGAAAAATTTACCCTGCATTTTGTGACCTTTTGGAATTATGGGGACCCCGACTAAGAGTTCGTCATCAGTGTTGCTTACGGTACCATCAGCAAAAACATTTATCACAAATGCCCTCCTGCTCATTTCAGAATTGTTTTCATAGGATCCATGTACCAATAAGGGATGATGAAAGGTTCCATAACCTTTTTTCAATTCTATGGCAACAGGTTTAAATTCCTTTTTTTGTTCTTCAGTAAGATATTTCATCAAGCCATTCATATCACCGGCTAATGAAGGTGCATCGAGCAGTCCCCATTTGTGGCTTTTCGGGATATAATGCAAACACCCATTTTCTATGGTTGCATCGTCAAGGCCAGTCCAACAGGTTAAATGTTGCATGGCTACAGTACGCGTCCAATAAGAATAGTCCTGGTGCCATGCTACTACGCCCCCGTGTTTGGCTGGTTTATAGAATAATTGATCATGCCAGAATCTTACCGCTTTATTCTCCAATAACTGATGTGCAGCCATTACGAATGCCGGGTTCCAGAGAATATCATGAAAACCGCTGGTAATCCGCCATTGTCCAAGAGAATGGAATAAAACAGAATCGGAATCCTCAGATTCATTGCTGTGGAATTCATAGAATAAATCGTGTGCCGGGTGCTTAGGATCAATAACCTCAGTCAAATGTTGGCGTAAAACTTCTATTTGATCATCTTCCAATAGTTTAATCCCAGCCAAATATCCATACTCGTGAAAATGAGCTACCTGTTCATCAGTTAACCTGTATTGATCCCATTCTTCACGCGACTTTGGTTGTTTAAAAGGTCCGATACCAATTCGTGATAATCCGCAAGGCCTTTTACTGCTGCCATATCTAATCTTCTAATATTTTAGTTTTAAATCAAATTCATAGAATTACTATAAGGTACAAATAGTTTTAAGTTATTTGATAAACTTATTAAAGAACAGCAAACTGTCTTTTATGTGCTTCTGCCAATAAGTCCATTCATGCCCACCGGGAAATTCTCTGTATTCATGTTCTATTTGCGCCTTATTTAATTGATCGTGGAGAAATCGGTTATGATTAATCAGTAAATCTTCGGTCCCACAATCTAATCTCAATTTTGGTAAATGTTCCTTCTTGTTAAGAGCCATTTCTAAAACAGACTCCTCCTGCCTGTTAGGCTGCTCATAATCCTTTAGTGATTCTTCCACAAACAAGGACATTTGTTCTAATTCAGTTATCGATGAATGTGCAGAAACTGCCCTAAATTTATCGGAATATTTAATTCCTAAACGCAGGGCCCCATAACCGCCCATAGAAAGTCCGGAAATGAAAAGATCAGATTTTCCACTAACTGCCTCAACATTCTCAATAACCGCATTGATTACATCTTCCACAATCCACTTTTCAAAATCATAATCGTTATGTGGCAGATACCCAGAGCCATCACCCCAAAGTCCGTCAGAGGGCATAGCTATTGCCATAGGTTCTAATTCCTTATTTTGGATCATCTCCCATGCACTAAGGTGCACACCTCCTTTTTGCGACCATGCCCAGGCACTGCCATATACCCCATGAAGCAAAATAACCAGAGGTATATCCTTCAGGCCTTCTAAAGGAGGGACAAAAAGACAAATATCACCCCGGCCTTTTAAGTTTTTCGTTTTTACCGTAATAAAACTTAAGTGATTACTTTCAAACTCCGGATTAGATTTTTCAATGGTTCTGAACATCCTTAAAATTAATCAAATAGAATAACACCTTTAGCATTTTTTCCTGCCAACATATCGTCAAAAGCATCCTGTAATTGGTGTAAATTATAGGTTTGGGTTATCATTTCATCAAGCTTTAATTCACCAGCTTCATAATGTTCAATGATTTTTGGAAAATCTTCCTGAGGTTTGCATCCTCCATATAATGGGTTTATATAAATTTTATCCCACTCAAATAAATTCATATCAATAGTAATTTCCTGCTCAATTCCACTCACCTGTACCGCCGTACCTGCATTCCTAACCATTGCCAGGGGTGCTGCACCCAGCTCCGGAACTGCAGTACATTCAAAGGCATAATCTGCTCCCCGACCCGTAGTCAAAAACTTTACAGCTTCTGCCGCTTTAAGTAATCCTTTATCTTCTTTACTGGCAAGAATTACGTTTGTGGCGCCAAACTTTTTAGCCATAGCCAATCTATGTTCATTTATGTCTATGGCGATGATCATAGAAGCCTTACTGAGTTTTGCTCCCTGAATAACACTTAAACCAACCCCGCCCGTACCTAAAACAACAACAGAACTATTGGGTTTTACTTTTGCAGAATTTACCACAGATCCATATCCGGTCATTATCCCGCAACTAATTATACTGGCCGACGCAAAAGACATGCCCGCTGATATATTCTTTACAACCGCTGAGGCCTTTACCAGGGTGTATTCAGACAAAGTCCCAATATTAAAGGAACGCTCTATAGGATTGCCTTTCCACAAACTTCCTTCCAAATGGGCATGACCTTCGGTATAGCCATTAGACCCCGCAACAACCGGGGAATTATTTTCACAAAGATGCTGATTCCCTAAAATGCACTGAAAACAATTATTACAAGGTGTAGCCCAATTTAAAATAACGGCGTCCCCTACCTGAATATCTTTAACATCCTTACCAATCGCCCTTACTACTCCTGCCCCTTCGTGACCTAATATCAGAGGTTTTCCCCAATTTAAGGAGTCGTAATCTGTGTGGCATAGACCAGCTGCCTTAATAGCTACCAAAACCTCATCTTCACGAGGTTCATTAACCACAATATTTTCTATAGTGAAATCGCCATTTCCCTTAGCAATGGCTGCTCTACATTTTACTGGCATAATTTAGATTTCGTACATTAGGTTAATACCGTGTCCCAGCTTAAATAAACATTAATTATAAAAGTTCAGCTAAGAAAAACTACCTGTCTCTTCAAAGTTCGCTTAAAGTATTCAATTACAAAAATGTTGAATTCACATCGCATTATATATGGTTTGCATAACTTTATAAAGCGAGAAAAATATCGTTTTTAATTTTTTTGAATTAGTTTAGTAAAGAGTGTTCGAAAGAATGTGTGCTTTCAAAAATAACAGTGCTATTGATGAAGTATATTGTATGTGAAAAACCTGGCAGCTTTAAACTCAAAGAAAAAAGTAAACCTCTGAAAGCGGCGGGAGAAGCTATCCTTAGTATTAAGAAAATTGGGATTTGCGGAACTGATTTGCATGCATTTAAGGGAAATCAGGCATTTTTCACTTACCCCAGGATACTAGGTCATGAGTTGGCCGCTGAAGTAATAGAAATAGGCGAAAATGACCAAAATATCAAAGTCGGGGATAAGGTAATTGTTATGCCTTATATCAGTTGTGGGAACTGTATTGCCTGTAGAAATGGAAAAACCAATTGTTGTACCAATATCAAGGTATTTGGAGTGCACATAGATGGCGGGATGCAGGAACAGATTTCGGTACCCGTAAACCTATTGATCCCTGCAAAAAAATTAAGTTATGCAGAGATGGCAATTGCAGAACCATTGGCTATAGGTGCACATGCCATAGGAAGGGCTCAGATACAACCCAATGAATATATTGTTATCATAGGTTGTGGACCAATAGGAATAGGCATAATGAAATTGGCGCAGATTGCGGGAGCCAAAGTAATTGCGATGGATATAGATGCCGGAAGATTAAATTATGCCAAAGATAAAATTGGTGTGGATCATACTGTCATAGCCGGAGAATCAGCTGCGGATATCATCGCACAGCTTACTAAGGGTGAGATGGCTACTGCCGTCTTTGATGCCACAGGTAATAAAGAAGCTTTGGAAAATGGCATAAATTATATGGCAAATGGTGGTCGGTATATTTTGGTTGGCTTATCGAAAGGAAAAATTGAATTTGAGCATCCGGCAATACATGCCAAAGAAACTACAATAATCTGCAGCAGAAATGCTACCTTAGAAGACTTTGAAACTGTAATTAGTATTTTAGAAAAGGGTGAATTCCCTGTAGATTCCTACATAACACATAACGTGGGTTTTTCCGAAATGATACATCAATTCGATAATTGGTTAGACCCGGGAAATGGTGTGATAAAGGCAACAGTTAATTTTTAAAACAACAAAATCAAATTAATCCATGAAAAAAGTAGTCACTTTCGGAGAAATTATGCTGCGCCTTGCGCCGCCTGGATTTTTGCGGTTTTCACAGACAAACTCTTTCGATATAGTATATGGTGGAGGAGAGTCTAATGTAGCTGTATCCTTAGCCAATTATGGTATTCCCGTGAGTTTTGTTACCCGTTTGCCAAACAATGATATAGGCAAATGCGCTTTGATGGAAATGCGCAAAAGAGGTGTTGGGGTAGATGATATTATTTTTGGTGGAGACCGATTAGGCATCTATTTTCTTGAAACAGGTGCGGTATCCAGGGGAAGTAAAGTAATATATGACAGATCTCATTCAGCCATTGCTGAAATTAAAACGGGTATGATTGATTGGGAAAAGGTTTTTGAGGGTGCGGGATGGTTTCACTGGACGGGTATTACTCCGGCCATATCACAAGGAGCAGCAGATGTATGCCTCGAAGCTGTACAAAAAGCCTCAGAACTGGGAATAGCCGTATCTACCGACCTGAATTACAGGGCTAAACTCTGGAAGTATGGCGTTGAGCCAGAAGGGATCATGACCAAGCTAACCTCCTATTGTGATATTATTCTGGGAAATGAAGAAGATGCTGAAAAACATTTTGGGATTAAACCGGAAGGCTTAGATATCACTACACAGGGACATGATGTAAAAGCCGAAGCGTTCCTTTCTGTCTGCCAGCAAATGATAGAAAAGTTTCCGAGGGCGAAGAAGGTGATCACTACCTTAAGGGGTTCGCTTTCTGCCTCACATAATACCTGGGCGGGAGTAATGTATGATGGTAAGACTTTATTTGAGTCGCCCCAATATCAAATAACCCATATCGTAGACAGGGTTGGTGGGGGAGATTCTTTTATGGGCGGATTAATCTATGGATTATTAAAGTATCCCGAAGATGATCAGAATGCTTTAAATTTTGCGGTAGCAGCGTCTTGTTTAAAACACACTATAAAAGGAGACGCCAATATGGTAACAGTAGAAGAGGTCCGGAAATTAATGGGCGGCGATGCCTCAGGCAGGGTAGCCAGATAATTATATAACATATTATGGCAAAATATTCAAGATTAGAAGTGGCAATGGCAATGAGAGAAAGTGGGATGATTCCTTTATTTTTTCATTCCGATGCAGAACTTGGTAAAAAAGTATTAAAGGCCTGCTATGCAGGAGGTGCCAGGCTATTGGAGTTTACTGCAAGGGGTGATTTTGCGCACGAGGTATTTGCCGAACTCAACAAATA
>JABDPH010000263.1 GCA_013042925.1 Eudoraea sp. | reverse complement strand
GGTGGTGGTAGAAAAAATCCATCAGGATCATTGGGCAGTCCCTCATTGGTTCCAAAAACGCCAATAAGTTTGTCTACTTTGTCATAATAAGGTTTAACATCTTCATATCCAATAGGCCAATTTTCACCAAGACCGTCGATATCCTTATGCTTAAAATCATTAGGTCCAAAACGAAGTGAAATTCTTCCCCAGTGATTGGTTCTGCCGCCCAACATATGAGACCTGTACCAATCAAACTCGGTGCCTTCTGCCCGTGTATAAGGTTCTCCTTCTATTTCCCATCCCCCGTAAGCCATGTCGAACTCTCCAAAATCTCTTGTAGTATTTGCACCTCTTCGCGGTGATTGATAAGGCCATTTTAACTGGGTCATTTGTTCAGGATCTGCGGGGTCAAAATAAGGCCCTGCTTCAACAACGGCGATTTTCAGACCGGCGTCTGCTAAAACTTTGGCCGACATGCCTCCACCAGCGCCTGATCCAACTATTATGGCATCATACATAGTTGGCGATTCTTTTATTTGCATAAGTTATATTTAGTGTATCTTAAACCTTTCTATTTGCAATTTCAAGTATTATTTGCATCAAATTAGTACAATTATTTTGTAGCCAGAACTGTTTGGCAGAAACGTACAAGTAATTGACAATTTAGTTTCAGCATTATGATAAAGAAAGCATCAAATAGTACCAGATAATTTACTAAGATTATAATACTCTTCTTATACCTGAAAAATCCTGCCTATACTGTGTTGGCGTGCTGCCTTTGTTTTTTCTAAATACCCGGTTAAAATTCGCAATACTATTAAAACCGCACATAAAAGCGATTTCTGATATACTCAGATCTCTTTCTATTAGCCATTTGGAAGCATAACCAATTCTCACATCATTAACATATTCCACAAATGTCTTTCCAGTTCGCTTTTTAATAAACCTGTTAAACGAAACACTACTCATATTCAAAATATCAGCAACCTCCTGAAGCGTCATTTTTGAAGAATAATTTTCCTGTACATAATCGTATAATGTTTTAAGTTTATGATTATGTTCAAAGTTTTCCAGATGAATGGTAGTAGTTGATAATAACCTTTGTTTTCTAGATGTTGCCAGATCATATAATATTGAGAACAGCTCTATAAAATAATCGATTCCTCCTAGTTTGGACACTTTTAGTAATCTGGGCGCCATGGCACGAGTCACTTCTTCAGAAAATAGAATTCCATGTGCCGACTTATCATACAAGTCTTTTAAGGGCTTCATTATTCTGCGCCCAAGAAAAGCCGAATTGAATAGATCATTGTGAAATTGGATCGTTATTTCGTGGATATTTTTTTGGGTACAGTGATGTTGTTCCCATCCATGAAAAAGATTGGAACCAACTAATACCAATTCCAAATCATCAATTTCTTCTATGCTGTCGCCTACAATTCTTCTGACACCTTTGCCATTGGATATGAAGTTAAGTTCCAGCTCCGGATGGAAATGAACCGGATAATCAAAAAAATCTTTTACCCTGTCAAAAACAAGAAAACTATCTTCATTGGAAAGTGGTGTGATCTCACGATGAATTCTTTTAAGTAATTCCATTATTTAGTACCAGATCTGTTGTTATAATTCATTGATATGATAAAATAATACCAAAACAATATTAACAAATATTTTAGATTTGAACCAGAATTTGGCAATTGAAGGGTATTTAATTTTACAAGTTTTCAAAAAAAACCTTGTTTTGTTACAAATTCTTTCAGATTTGAATAATCTTTATTTTTTAAGAAAGACCAAAACATGCTACAGGGAATAGATATTGTAATAATCCTATTATACCTTTTAGCTACTGTGCTCATTGGTCTTATACTTCGAAAAAGGGCACAAAGAAGTAAAGATGATTATTTACTGGGTGGTAAATCCCTTCCATGGTATATGCTTGGTCTTTCTAATGCGTCTGGCATGTTTGATATTTCAGGCACCATGTGGCTGGTTACCTTAACATTTGTATATGGCTTAAAAAGTATTTGGATACCCTGGCTGTGGCCTGTGTTTAATCAGATATTTCTTATGATTTATCTCAGTGCATGGCTGCGCCGTTCTAATGTTACAACAGGCGCCGAATGGATTTTATTCAGGTTTGGCGAAGGCAGGGGTGGCAGACTATCACATACTGTTGTTGTTGCCTTTGCCATTATCAGCTGCCTGGGGTTTCTTGCCTATGGCTTTATTGGACTTGGAAAGTTTGTTGAAATATTTATTCCATGGGAAGTAGTAAGCGCATATATTCCCTTTGATGTCCCACTGGAATATGTCCCTCATTTCTATGGAACTGTTTTTACTATGTTCGCTGTATTTTATTCGGTACTTGGAGGCATGTCTGGTATTGTTTGGGCAGATCTTTTACAATTTTCAATAATG
>JABDPH010000243.1 GCA_013042925.1 Eudoraea sp. | reverse complement strand
AGGTACTACTATTGCAGCCATAGCGGATGTGGATAAAATGATATTTGAAGGAAAGGTAGATGAATCTGAGGTAGGAAAGATAAAGGAAGACCTCCCTTTGGAAATTACTGTTGGAGCTCTTGAAAATATAACTTTTGATGCTATTCTCGATTATATAGCCCCAAAGGGTAACGAGGAAAACGGAGCTATTCAATTCGAGATTAAAGGAACCCTGAAGAAACAGGATTCTGTCTTTATACGCGCAGGTCTCAGCGCAAATGCATCCATAATTCTGGATAGGGCAGATAGTGTTCTTTCTATAAAAGAAGCATTGGTTCAATTTGACCCTGAAACTAAAAAACCATTTTTGGAAATTGCTACCGGGGATCAGCAATTTGAGAGAAGGGATGTGGAATTGGGGATAAGCGATGGAATTTACGTAGAAGTGAAATCCGGTCTGGACGAGGAAGATGAGATAAAAGTTTGGAATGAAGTAAAGCCTGATGAGTTGGGAGGCTAGCTTTTAACAAAATATTTTGAACATTATTTGTAACATTTTAACAACTTGCCTGTCCTATTACCGGGGTTGAATAGTTATAACTTAAGACACTAACCATGATTGAAATAAAAGATTTACACAAATCCTATAAAATGGGTAGCAATGCCCTGCATGTTCTAAAGGGTATCAATTTCACCGTTGAAGAAGGAGAATTAGTTGCAATTATGGGATCATCCGGCTCTGGAAAATCGACCCTGTTAAATATTCTGGGGATGTTGGATGTAGCCGATTCGGGTGAATACACACTGGACGGGGTGCCGATAAAGAATCTCAATGAGACTAAGGCTGCCAATTACCGCAATAAATTTTTGGGATTTGTTTTTCAATCGTTTAACCTCATTAATTACAAAAGTGCGCTCGAAAATGTAGCATTGCCTTTATACTATCAGAGAGTTCCCAGAAAGGAACGGCAGGAAAGGGCATTGAAATATTTGGAACAGGTTGGTCTTAAAGAGTGGGCTACTCATTTACCCAGTGAACTTTCAGGTGGCCAGAATCAAAGAGTTGCCATTGCCAGAGCTATGGCTTCGGAACCAAAAGTACTTCTTGCTGATGAACCAACAGGAGCCCTGGATAGCACAACATCTTATGAGGTTATGGATTTAATACAGAAGATTAACGACCAGGGAAATACAATTTTGGTAGTAACTCACGAAGATGATATAGCTCACATGTGTAAAAGGATCGTTTACCTTAAAGATGGAGTTATTGTTGAAGATAAAAAAGTAAAGCAAGTAAGAGCATCAGAGTATGTTTAGCAGAGACACCTGGAACGAAATATTTGAGACTATTCAAAAAAATAAACTTAGAACCTTTCTTTCAGGTTTTACAGTGGCTCTTGGGATATTAATTTTTGTCTCTCTATTTGGTCTTGGAAATGGCTTAATTAACACTTTTGACAAATTTTTCCAGGAAGATGCCACCAATGTACTTTATTTCTTTCCCGGAAAAACTACAATCCCATATAAAGGATATAAATCATCCAGGCGAATCGAATTTGAAAATAGTGATCTGGCAGATATTAAGAAAAATTTTCCAATGTTTCTGGATTATGTAACCCCTCGAATTTCTAGAAACAGGCTGGTAAAATACAAGGAAGAATCAGACAATTATAACACTACCGGGGTAGATTGGGGTCACCAATTTGCTGAAAAGACCATCATTATGAAAGGCCGGTACTTGAATGTGGAGGATATTAAAAATAAGACAAAACATGCTGTGATTGGGCGATTAGTGGAACAGGACCTGTTTGGAGGAAGAAATGCTATTGGTAAATACGTGGATGTTGGTGGAAGTGTTTTCAAAGGCATAGGTGTTTTTCAGGATGATGGTGGCGATAGAGAAGAACGTGGTATATATATTCCTTATACTACGTTGCAACTAATTGAGAAAAATACGGATAAAATAGACCAGATAGTTGTGGCCTTTAAACCTGAAATGGGTTATGTCGGTGCCATGGCTTTTGAACGTAGTCTGGATAAGTTTTTTAAGGAGAAGAAATTTATAAGTCCAGACGATCAAAATGGAATTTTCATCAGAAATGTTGCAGATCAATTACAACAAAATCAGCAATTTGCTCGTGTATTGCAAATTATCGTGGCTTTTGTGGCTTTTGGGACAATTATAGCCGGTATAATTGGAATTAGCAATATCATGGTATTTGTGGTTAAGGAGCGGACAAAGGAATTAGGAATACGAAAAGCATTAGGTGCGACTCCAAAGGCCGTAATCAGTACAATTTTACTTGAATCGGTTTTTATCACAACAGTATCCGGGTTTACAGGGATGTTAATTGGCATTGCCCTGCTATCCTCTTTAGGAGAGACTTTGGCTGAAGATTATTTCATAACAAATCCATATATAAATACTGCCGTGGCAATAATTGCAACTCTTGTTTTAATATTATTTGGTGCAATTGCAGGATATATTCCGGCCAAAAGAGCAGCGCGCATTAAACCTATAGTAGCATTACGAGATGAATAGTATTCGATTTCTTTTTGACAAAAATACCTGGCAGGAAATTTTCGGATCTATCGGAAAGAACAAGACCAGGACTATCATTACTGTTATAGGTGTTTTATGGGGTATTTTTATCTATATCGCCCTGGCTGGTGCTGCAAAAGGAATGGACAACGGATTTGAAAAGAACTTTGAAACAGTTGCTAAAAACAGTATCTGGGCATGGTCGCAAAGTACAAGCATGCCCTACGCCGGCTATAAAACCGGTAGACAGTTACGACTAAAAGTCCAGGATGCAACGGTCCTTAAAAATCGAATTCCCGAAATACAATATATAGCCCCGGTGAATACGAGAGGTGCTTTTGGAGGAGCATCTGCTCTGACAGTACGGGGAATTAAATCCAATAGTTATGCGGTATATGGTTACTTTCCGGAAATAGCCAAGATTGCAACACAAAAAATTTATGATAACGGA
>JABDPH010000133.1 GCA_013042925.1 Eudoraea sp. | reverse complement strand
CGGTTTGGCAAAACTCATGGGATGCTGCAGGGAAGGAAGTTACCTGGGATATGGTTCACTATGATGTACAGTTAATTGGTGGTATTGCTTTGCATCGGGGAAAAATTGCAGAAATGCAGACTGGTGAAGGTAAAACACTGGTTGCCACACTTCCAATGTACCTGAATGCTCTGGCAGGAAAAGGAGCCCATTTGGTTACAGTAAATGATTATCTGGCCAAAAGAGATAGTGCCTGGATGGCACCAATATTTGAATTTCATGGACTTTCCGTAGATTGTATAGACAAACATCAACCCAATTCTGAGGGGAGAAGAGCAGCCTACAATGCGGATATTACCTATGGAACAAATAACGAATTTGGATTCGATTACCTTAGGGACAATATGGCTCATACTCCTGGTGACCTGGTCCAACGCCCGCATCACTATGCCATTGTCGATGAGGTAGATTCCGTACTTGTTGATGATGCCCGTACACCTTTGATCATTTCCGGGCCGGTACCGGAAGGAGATCGTCACGAATTTAATGAATTGAAACCCAAGGTATCAGACATCGTTCAAAAACAACGTCAGTACCTTACCGGAGTGCTGGCAGAGGCCAAAAAAGAGATTGCCGCCGGGAATACAAAGGAAGGTGGTTTTCTATTGCTTCGGGTTCACAGGGGTCTCCCTAAGAACAAAGCCCTTATTAAATTTCTAAGTGAAGAAGGAATCAAGCAATTGCTTCAGAAAACAGAGAATTTCTATATGCAGGATAACAATAGGGAGATGCCTCAGGTAGATGCGGAATTGTTATTTGTTATTGATGAAAAGAACAATCAGATTGAACTAACAGATAAAGGCATCGAATACATTTCAGGAGATCAGCAAAAAGACTTTTTTGTGATGCCCGATATTGGAAGTGAAATTGCCAAAATTGAAAATCAAAACCTGGAAATCGAAGAGGAAGCAGCGGAGAAAGAGGAATTATTTAAAGATTTTGCGGTAAAGAGCGAACGTATCCACACCATGAGCCAATTGTTAAAAGCATATACCCTTTTTGAAAAAGATGTGGAATATGTGGTTATAGAAAATAAGGTGATGATTGTTGATGAGCAGACAGGTCGTATCATGGACGGACGCCGTTATTCAGACGGATTGCACCAGGCAATTGAAGCGAAAGAGAATGTAAAAATCGAAGCAATGACACAGACTTTTGCAACGGTTACTTTACAGAACTATTTCAGAATGTACAAAAAGCTTTCAGGCATGACCGGTACCGCAGTAACGGAAGCCGGTGAATTCTGGGAAATCTATAAATTAGATGTTATGGAGATCCCTACCAACAGGCCTATTGCAAGGGATGACAGAAATGATCTGATCTATAAGACTAAAAGAGAAAAATACAACGCAATAATTGACGAAGTTACACAGCTTTCTAAACAAAAAAGACCGGTACTCATTGGTACAACTTCTGTTGAAATCTCTGAATTATTATCGCGTATGTTGGGAATCAGAAAAATTCCGCATAATGTGTTGAATGCAAAACTTCATAAGAAAGAGGCGGATATCGTGGCAGAGGCCGGAAATGCCGGGGTTGTGACTATTGCAACAAATATGGCAGGTCGAGGTACTGATATTAAGTTATCAGATGAGGTTAAAAAAGCGGGTGGACTAGCCATTGTTGGAACGGAAAGACACGACTCCAGAAGGGTAGACAGACAGTTGAGAGGTCGTTCGGGCCGTCAGGGAGATCCCGGAAGTTCTCAATTCTATGTTTCATTGGAAGATAACCTAATGAGGCTTTTTGGCTCGGACCGCGTGGCAAAAATGATGGATAGAATGGGTCTTGAAGAAGGGGAAGTGATCCAGCATTCTATGATGACCAAATCTATTGAACGGGCACAGAAAAAAGTAGAGGAGAATAACTTTGGTATTCGTAAACGACTTTTGGAATATGATGATGTAATGAATGCCCAACGCGAAGTGGTTTATAAAAGAAGACGGCATGCGCTTCAGGGTGAACGACTTAAGGTAGATATTGCAAATATGGTGTATGATACCTGCGAAGTAATAGCTGATACCAACAAGGCTGCTAACGATTTTAAAAATTTCGAATTTGAACTCATCAAGTATTTTTCCATTACCTCTCCGGTGACAGAAGAAGAATTTGCCAAACAGAGTTTTCAGGAGATAGCAAATACCACCTATATCGCGGCCTATGAGTATTACCAGAACAAAATGGAGCGGAGTGCCGCTACGGCGTTCCCTGTGATTAAAAAGGTATACGAGGA
This sequence comes from Eudoraea sp., assembly GCA_013042925.1. Lineage (GTDB taxonomy): Bacteria > Bacteroidota > Bacteroidia > Flavobacteriales > Flavobacteriaceae > Eudoraea. The sequence goes on along the minus strand of JABDPH010000133.1, from coordinate 4,092 downwards.
CAGCAGTAATAAATTTGAGCGCATCGTAGTTCCTTTTACTGATGGTATTAAATCCCTTAATGTGGTTACCAACCTTAAAAATGCCTATGACTCAAATGGAAAGCAGTTGGTTACAGATTTTGAAAAAAACATCACCTTGGCCATAATTGATGATGCCTGGAAAACGCACCTGAGGAAAATGGACGAATTAAAGCAGTCTGTTCAGTTAGCTGTGCACGAACAAAAAGACCCTCTGTTGATTTATAAGTTTGAAGCTTTTGAGCTATTTAAAAGCATGATAGACAAGGTAAACAAAGAAGTTGTATCCTTCTTGTTCAAAGGGGAACTACCCTCAGCAGACACCAGTGAAATTCAGGAAGCTAGGAATGTGCGAAGACCAAAAGAAAAGCTGCAGACCACCAAGGAGGAAATTCCAAACAATGATGAATTAGCAGCCCGGAACAGGGCTATAGGTCAGAATCAGGGTGGCAGGGCGCCAATAACCGAAACCATTGTTCGGGAAAAACCAAAAATTGGCAGAAATGAAAGGGTTACTATAAAAAATGTGATGTCCGGCGAAAGTAAGACTGTTAAATTCAAACAGGCTGAGCCTCTTATAGACCGAGGGGAATGGGTATTGATTGAAGATTGACAAATTAATCACAAACAGTAAAAAGGTGTCCGCATACGGACACCTTTTTTTGTTCAAAAATGCCCTATCTTTAGGTATTAACCCTTTATTATTTTCTGATGAACACTACCAGACGTAAATTCCTGACCTCAGTAAGCATGCTAGCTGCCTCTTCTGTAATGCCAATTACACAGTTTGATTTTGGAATGAATGAAAAACTAAAAGTTGCACTTGTAGGTACGGGTATTCGAGGTATCACTTTTTGGGGAAAACGCCTTGTTGACGAGTATTCGGATATTCTTGAATTTGTAGGCTTGTGTGATATTAATCCGGGACGTCTTGCTTTTGGAAAGGAATATATCGGTGCCAATTGCTCCACGTTTGCAGATTTTGATATTATGATCCGCAACTCCAGACCGGATCTCGTAATAGTAACTACCAAAGATGCAACGCACCATGAATTTATTATTAAGGCTATGGATATGGGATGCGATGTTCTTACCGAAAAACCCTTAACCACAGATGAAATTAAATGTCAGGCCATTCTGGATATGGAAAAAAAATCAGGTAAAAACCTAATTGTAGGTTTTAACTACCGATGGAGCCCCTATAATACCAAAATAAAGCAGTTACTGGCTGAAAATACCATTGGCAAACTAACTTCAGTTGACTTTCATTGGTATCTGAACACCTACCATGGCGCCAGTTATTTCCGAAGATGGCACGGACAGATGGAAAGCAGCGGGTCTTTATGGGTACATAAGGCCACACATCATTTCGACCTTCTTAACTGGTGGATTAATTCGGAACCATCGGAAGTATTTGCGTTTGGTGATTTGGAGTTTTATGGCAAAAATGGACCTCTCAGAGGGGATAACTGCAGAAATTGTGATCATCAATCCAAATGTGATTTCTATTGGGACATTACTAAAAACAAGTTTTTAACTGATCTATACACAAACAATGAGAAATACGATGGGTATATCAGGGATAACTGCCTTTTTAGAAATGAAATAGATATATATGATAAGATGTCGGCGCAGGTTAAATATCAGAATAATGTACAATTAAATTATTCACTTACCACCTATTCCCCGTTCGAAGGTTGGCGTGTTGCTTTTAACGGAACCGAAGGAAGACTGGAAGCATGGATGGACATTCCTTATTATAAAGAAATGAATATCGATCAGGCCGAGATGCACGACATGGAAATGGAACAGAATAAAAATGAATCTGGTCATAATGAACCCATCATAGTACATAAATTGTGGAGGGATTTCGAAACTGTTATGGTAGAAATGGAAAAAAGTGGTCACGGCGGAGGTGATAAACGTTTGCAAGATAAAATGTTTAGAAGTGCTGATTCTGATGACCCTTTTGGCCGGACGGCAGGAAGTAGAGACGGCGCAATGTCCGTGCTTATAGGCATTGCAGCTAGAAAGAGCATTGAATCGGGTAGCGCTGTTAAAATCAAAGACCTAACTAATTTACAGCCTCAGGAGGTGCGTAACTAGCACACAATATACTGTCAATAATAAAATTATTATTTGTTGGTATAGCTGTTGAATATTAAATAAAACATATATAGCTTTACACTACGAGGGGAATTCGCTGCCCATTTAAGGTTGCGATTTTCCATATGTGGCACATCTGCATTAATGAAAATAATTTAAATCATGGAAAAAGCAGTCAAACATCAGCACCGTATACAGGACAAAATACGCCTGACCCTTAGGGTAAGCTATTTTGCTTCTATTTCCTCATTGGTTTTCGGTTTGATTTGTCTCTTTTTTCTGGATGTTTTTGAAATAGTTCCACATATATTTCTTGCCTTTGGTGCATTAAGCATAATAAATAATCTGGCTTATGCTTCTCATCAAAATCTGACCCTTACCTACAACATACTATCTACCCTTGGTTTAGCTTCTGCTACGGCAATCACCATGTTAACAGGTGGCATAAACAGTCCGTTTATTTTTGTACTTGCAATTGTTGTATTTGCAGGATATGCTACAACACGCAATTATGGAAAAATATATCTGTACCTCACCATTCTAATTATTGCATTAATTTTTGTTCAGGAAATTTCAGATTTTTCGTTAACCCGGAATGTCATTCCTGAAGAGAGTCGGGACCTTTTTAGCTTTTTGAGCGTTATATTCTCCGTTTACCTTTTGGGCGGAGTTCTCGGTAAAAACCTCTTAAAAGCTCACCATAGACTTTATAAAACCAAGATGGAAATAGAAGAACGGATACATGAAAAAGACACCCTACTACAAGAGGTACATCACAGGGTTAAAAATAATCTGCAAACGGTATCCAGCCTTTTAAGCCTTCAATCAAGGGGTATAGAGGATGAAAAAGTAAAAAATCTGATAAAAAGCAGCCAGAATAGAGTTATCGCAATGGCGATGGTACATGAAATGCTTTACATGCGCGAAGATTTGTCTAAAATAGACTATAAATCCTATGTAGAGGAATTAAGCGAATACCTTGTTAAATCAGTTAAGGGCGCCGATAGTAATGTTTCTGTTAACATTACTATTCCTCAAATTGAATTGGGTATAGATACTGCTATTCCACTTGGGCTCTTAATCAATGAAGCTCTCACAAATGCCCTTAAATATGGTATAAAAGGTAATGACCAGGGAGAAATTCATATTGAACTAAAGAAAATCGCCGACAAAGACTATGTGCTCAATATTGGAGATAATGGTGTAGGTTTTTCAGAAGAAGTGAATTTTAAAAATACCCGCTCGTTGGGCTTAAAATTAATTCATAACCTTACTCGTCAACTGAAGGGATCAATTATAAGGGATTTTTCTAAAAAAGGAACTAACTATATCATTAATTTTAAAGAAATAGGACAGAGCGATTTTCATCAGTCGGTAGCTTAAAGGATACATAATCCGGGGCAGGTACTATGTGTTTATGGTACAAGGTACTCCCAATGTAAAAGACTACTACATAAAGCAATTTATACCTATATTTAGCCGACTAACTGAAAAATTGCCCTCATGAGGAATTCTTTTCTAATATGTTTTTTGCTTTTTAGTACCTTCCTGTTCAGTCAGGATTATTTTTTAAAAAAATTCCATCCTTTTAATAGTAACATACCTTCTCCCGAAGAATTTTTAGGCTATGAAATTGGAGAACGCCATACCAGACATGATCTGATCGTAGCGTATTTAAATAAACTTGCAGAGCTATCAGACAGGGCCTCGATTTACGAATATGGCCAAACACATGAAGGACGTAAATTGGTAATCTTAACCATAACTACCCCGGATAATTTAGCTAATCTTGAATCTATTAAGGAAAGGCACCTTGCATTTACCGATCCCGGTAAATCTATTTCTTCGGATGATTCACTTCCTGTTTTTATTAATTTGGGATATAATGTTCACGGCAATGAGCCTTCAAGTTCCGAAGCAGCCCTTTTGAGCGCTTATACCTTTGTAGCTTCAGATAATCCTGAGATA
>JABDPH010000218.1 GCA_013042925.1 Eudoraea sp. | reverse complement strand
AAATAAATTTTTAAATTTGCACCTCCTTAAGAATCAGGGGTTTTAAGAAACTAGAAAACAAGAGATTAACCATGGCTTATCAAGTACCGGAACCGAAAATTTTTGCCTGTACCCAAAGTATGGAACTGGGTATAAAAATCGCCAAATTTTATGGTGCAGAATTGGGTAATGTTTTGTTTTCGCATTTCAGCGACGGGGAGTTCCAACCATCATTTGAAGAGTCTATTCGTGGTACTAGAATTTTTGTAATTGGTTCTACGAATCCAAGTTCTGAAAACCTTATGGAAATGCTTCTGATGCTAGATGCTGCTAAACGTGCCTCGGCCAGGCATATTACAGCTGTAATTCCATATTATGGATGGGCACGGCAAGACAGAAAGGATAAACCAAGAGTTCCTATAGCGGCAAAATTAATTGCTAAAATGCTTGAAACTGCAGGGGCTACCCGTATTATTACAATGGACCTTCATGCAGATCAAATACAGGGGTTTTTTGAAAAACCGGTAGACCATTTGTATGCTTCTACCCTGTTTCTTCCATATTTGAGGAGCCTGAATTTGGATAACCTTACTATAGCATCTCCCGATATGGGTGGTTCGAAAAGAGCCTATGCCTATTCCAAAGCCCTGGAAAGTGATGTTGTTATCTGTTACAAGCAAAGAGCTAAGGCCAATGTAATTTCGCATATGGAACTAATAGGTGAGGTTAAGGACAGAAATGTTGTCCTGGTTGATGACCTAGTGGATACGGCAGGTACCTTAGCAAAAGCTGCCGATCTTATGATGGAACGCGGCGCTAAAAGTGTCAGAGCTATTACTACTCACGCATTGCTATCAGGCAATGCATATGATAAAATAGAAAACTCGCAATTGTTGGAATTGATCGTTACAGATTCTATCCCAATTAAAAAAGAAAGCGGAAAAATACGGGTTTTGAGCTGTGCCGAACTGTTTGCAGACGTAATGCACAGAGTTCATCACAATACCTCAATAGCCTCAAAATTTTTAATGTAAATATTAATTAAACTTAGATAATGAAATCAATTACAATCAAAGGATCAGAAAGAGAAAGCGTGGGTAAAAAGGCGACGAAGGCCCTACGTAATGCTGGAAAGGTTCCTTGCGTGGTATACGGAGGGGAGAAACCATTACACTTTTCAGCGGATGAAATAGCATTCAAAAATTTAGTGTACACTCCAAATGCCCACACTGTAAAGGTTGATTTGGATAAAGGTGAAAAAGTGAAGGCCGTAATGCAGGACATACAGTTTCATCCTGTTACGGATAGAATTCTGCACATAGATTTTTACCAACTCTTTGATGATAAGGAAGTTACAATGGATATTCCCGTTCGTTTGCAAGGTAATTCCCCGGGGGTTAGAAATGGGGGCCGCTTATTATTCAGAAATAGAAAACTGACTATAACAGCTCTGCCAGATAACCTTCCAGATTTCTTTGATGTAGATATAAATTCACTAAAAATAGGAGATAACATTCTGGTGGAGTCCTTATTAAGTGATGATTTTACTATTCTTCAACCAGATTCTACTGTTGTAGTACAGGTTAAAACTGCTCGTGCAGCCATAGAAGAAGAACTAGAAGATGAAGAAGGATTAGAAGAAGGTGTTGAAGAAGGAGCTGAGGGAGCTGAAGCAACCGAAGGTGCTGGTGAAACTGCTGCTGAAGGTGGTGAAAAACCTGCAGAAGGAGCAGCTGAATAAATTAGCTAAACTTATTCATACTAAGCATCCCGTCCGTATATATAAGGATTCGGGATGCTTTTGTATTTTTACCCCTAACCAACAGAGGGTATGAAAAGTTTTTTTGAATTTATTTTTGCGAAAGAAAAACAACTTTTAGAAGAAACAGATTCCATGAAAAAGTACCTGCTCATTGGTTTGGGAAATATAGGGGATGAATACAAGGACACCAGGCATAATGTAGGTTTCCAAGTGCTTAATAAACTGTCTGAAAAAGAAAAATTCTCTTTTGAGACCAGGAAATTAGGAGATTTAGGCTCTTTTAAGATTAAAGGAAGAAGTGTGTTGTGTTTAAAACCATCTACCTATATGAACCTAAGTGGTAAATCTGTTAAATACTGGATGGAAAAAGAAAAAATTCCAATGGAAAATATCCTTGTGATCACGGATGATTTAAACCTGCCCTTTGGGACACTAAGACTAAAAACAAAGGGAAGTGATGGTGGTCACAACGGCCTTCGGGATATTCAAAACAGCTTACAAACTTCTAATTATAACCGTTTGCGAATAGGAGTTGGTTCCGAATTCAATAAGGGAAGACAAGTAGGCTATGTGCTTGGAAAATGGAATGATGAAGAAAAAAGTGCACTGCAGGAACGTCTGGAAAGAGCCAGTGACCTAATTGCATCTTTCGTTCTTGCCGGAGTAAAGATAACCATGAACGAATATAATAATACGTAATCTGACAAATCAGAACTAATCGGTATTGTTAAGAAAATTGACTGGTACTTATAGGGCGCGAAAAGAATAAATCCCAGAATCTGAAGTGTTTCCTTCTACATCTCTGGTAATCACCTTCCAATAGTATACCGTATTGGGTATAGTATTTACTTTAATACTGGAAACTGTTGCGGCTGGAGAAGCCAATAAAACCTGAGGCGGAGAGACGGTATCTAGGAATATCTCATAACCGACTATGTCATTATCCACATCTGCGCCTGACCATTCCAATTCAATTTCTGAATTAATGTCGCTTACCACAGAAGCTCC
>JABDPH010000209.1 GCA_013042925.1 Eudoraea sp. | reverse complement strand
AGTGTTACCGTAATCTCTCAAAAATTTCATAATGAACGAGCTATTTATCTCGCCGAGAAAAAAGGTCTTAAAGCTATAGGTTTTAACGCCAAAGGGATTTCCGGTAAACAAGGAATTAAAGTTCAGTTCCGGGAATATTTTGCGAGAGTGAAGGTATTTATAGATCTCCTACTGAATACTCAGCCACGCTTTTATGGTGATAAAATTGAGATAAAATGAGTGCTATCCTTTTTACATAAAATAACCTATTTTAGTTTTTGAAAATTAATCCAACCACATATGTCCAAGTTTAAAACGCTGCTTAAAAACCTTGGCCCTGGGCTATTGTTTGCGAGTATGGCTATAGGCACATCACATTTAGTATTATCTACCAAAGCTGGTGCACAATACGGTTGGGTTATGGTTATACCTATTATCCTGGCCAATATTTTAAAATACCCCTTTTTCGAATTCGGAATACGTTATACCAATGTTACCAATAAAACATTAATAGAAGGTTATCTCAACAGGGGCAGAGGCTACTTATGGCTTTATGCATTCATTACCCTTGTAACTACTTTTACTATCCTGGCAGCTCTTTATGTAGTCACTGCAGGCTTGTTTATTAACCTTTTTAATGTTCAGAATATTTCTGTTGCAGTCATTGCCCTTGGGTTATTTGTATTTATTAGTACGCTCTTAATAATAGGCCGTTATCGTTTTCTGGAAACTTCCTTAAAATTCGTCATTTCAATTTTATTTGTAGCGTTGCTTGTAACTACATTATTGGTAATTTATAAAGGTCAGATAGAGCCTGTATCCGGTTTCGTAAGACCTTCAATATTTAATGAGGTAGGTATCTTATTCTTAATTGGGTTGATTGGCTGGATGCCTACAGCAGTTGAAGCTTCGAGCTGGATAAGTTTATGGAGTCTTGAAAAATATAAATTGAATAAGGTAAAACCCTCATTAAAAGAAGCATTGCATGAATTCAATTCCGGGTATTTGATGACTGCAGTACTCGCCATTTTCTTTTTAATCATTGGATGGATGACCCTTTATGGTTCAAATACCGAATTGAGTAGTAATGCTATTACTTTTGCAGATCAGGTGGTACAGTTGTTTACAACACATATTGGTAACTGGGCTTATATCTTTATTGCCGTATCTGCATTCGCCACCATGTTTAGCACCTGCATGACAGCTCATGATGCAATTTCAAGGGTAAGTATTGATATAGTTGGTTTACTTGCGCCGAAGAACAAAGATTTTTCAGGAAGAAAGTATTACGCTTCAGGAGTTATTCTTTTGGCGCTCGTTAACTTTATTGTAATTATCGCATTTGGTGCCAATATGGGTGCCTTGGTGGCTCTTGCAACGTTTGTCTCTTTTGTTTTGGCCCCGATAGTGGGTTATATGAATCTAAAAAACGTAATGAGCCATGATCTTCCTAACCATTTTCATCCGAGCAAAGGATTACAGATCCTAACTTTCGCCGGCATAATATTCCTTTCGCTCTTTGCGATTTATTATTGCTGGATGATCCTTTTCTAAGTTAAACACTCAGTGTCATAAAGCTTTATCCATAACTTCTTTTACAACTTCAGGATTTAACAGCGTGCTAATATCCCCGAGGTTTTCGGTATCCCCAGAGGCTATTTTGCGCAAAATACGTCTCATGATTTTTCCACTTCGTGTTTTAGGTAAACCCGGAACAAACTGTATCTTGTCTAATTTAGCAATTGGCCCAATATGTTCGGTGATTTGCTGGTTTATTTCTTTCTTGAGATTTTCTTTATCCCTGGCTTCACCAGTTTCCTTTAGAATCACAAAACCATAAAGTGCATTCCCTTTTATATCATGTGGAAAACCTACTATGGCAGACTCCGCTACAGCCTGATGTTCGTTTATAGCATCTTCAATTGGTGCAGTTCCCAAATTATGCCCTGATACAATAATCACATCATCCACCCGGCCGGTAATTCTGTAATATCCCACTTCGTCTCTCAGGGCACCATCACCTGTAAAATATTTGTTCTCATATGCCGTGAAATAAGTATCCCTATACCCTGTC
>JABDPH010000201.1 GCA_013042925.1 Eudoraea sp. | reverse complement strand
GGTGTTGAGATTTATATTGCCCCTACGGCGGATGCCAGAGAAGAATGGACCTCAACTATGCAACATATTGCCCTGGAGGGTCGCTGTTTTGTGCTGGGCTGCAACCAGTATTTCACCAAATCCATGTATCCCAATAACTACCAGTCGCTTGTTGATGACGAATCCGAAACAATGTGCCGCGGAGGCAGTCTTATAGTAGCTCCTAATGGGAAAATAATTGCGGGGCCTCTGTACGATAAGGCAGGGGTACTTTTGGCTGAAATAGATTTAGAAGAAATTAAATTAAACAAACTCGATTTTGATGTAATTGGACATTATGCCCGAAATGATATTTTTCAACTTGAGGTTAAGGACCAACCTGAAATTAAGAAGGAAAAATATTAGTGCTATGAAAACCCATTTGCTTTATCTTTTAGTTCTCATCATATTCAGTTATAGCTGCAAAACTGAAAACAACGCAGTATTAGATCTTGAACTAAATCCGGACCAGCTCGAAGTATTCGGCGTGGATTATATTTCCACTGCTTTGAATGAAAGAGATATTGCCATTTCACCAGATGGAAATCATTTGGTCTATACCCTGGGAGATTACAAGCAGACAATCAGGACTTTGGTAGGTATAAAAAAGAAAGGTAAGGTTTGGGGAGATAAGGAAATCTTACCTTTTTCGGGGAATTACAATGATATTGAACCATTTTTTGCTGATGACGGCAATAAATTGTTCTTTGTTTCTAACAGGCCTATGGGTGAAGTTAGCACCAGAACAGATTACAATATCTGGTATGCCGAGCTAGTAAATGGTAAATGGAATAACCCTATTGCTCTGGACACACTGGTAAACGGTCCGGATGATGAATTTTACCCATCTGTAAGTTCTAATGGCAACCTGTATTTTACTGCAACACGAACAGACGGTATTGGAAGAGAAGATATATTTGTCAGTACCTTTTCGAAGGGTAAGTACAGAGCTCCAATGCCACTAGATTCTACTGTTAACACCAAAGCCTATGAGTTTAATGCTTTTATCAGTCCGGATGAAGAGCTATTGATTTTCAGTTCATATGGAAGGGCAGATGGTTTAGGTGGAGGTGACTTATATTACAGTAAAAAAGATAAAACGGGCAAATGGAAAAAAGCTGAGAATTTAGGTGAGGTTATTAACTCAGACAAGTTAGATTACTGTCCGTTTATAGATATTCCCAGAAATAATTTTTACTTTACCAGTGACAGGGCAAAGTCCCCTGAGGATAGGATTAAAACAGTCCCGGAATTAACCAATGAAGCCAACAAAATTTTAAATGGTATGGGAAACATTTACAGAATTAATGTGGATAAATTAAATCTGAACTAAAAGAGATGAAAGCTATAAATCTAAAAGAAAAGTATGCAGCATTTACCAAAAAATGGCATCCGCATCAGATTGCACAGGTTGATGATATGCAGGTAATTTTAGCAAAGATTCAGGGAGAATTTGTTTGGCACTCGCATGAGAATGAGGATGAACTTTTTCAGGTTTTAAAAGGCACTTTATATATGCAATTCAGGGACCGGACAGAGGTTGTTCAAGAAGGCGAAATTATTGTTGTTCCCAAGGGAGTAGAACACTGTCCGTCTACAAAAGATGATGAAGAAGTACATTTATTGCTCTTTGAAAAGTTAACAACGGCTCATACAGGAACTGTGCAGCATCCAATCACGCAAACCGAATATCCCAAAATTTAAGAAAGAATGAAAATCCTCCACTTAGACATCAATCATCCTTTGCTTATAGAGCAATTCAACGCTCTCGGTTTTGAGAATATTGAAGAATATACGGCATCCAAATCCGAAGTAGAAAAGACTATTCACATGTATGACGGGCTTATTATCAGGAGCAGGTTTACCATAGATAAAAGCTTTTTAGACAAAGCCCAAAATCTGAAATTCATTGGCAGACTTGGGTCTGGTTTGGAAAATATCGATGTGGATTACGCCCGGGATAAAGGAATATTTTTGGCAGCTGCACCTGAAGGTAATCGCAATGCTGTTGGGGAACATTCCCTTGGATTATTATTGGCTCTTTTTAATAAACTGGCGAAAGCCAACAACGAAGTAAAAAATGGAAGATGGGATAGGGAAGGTAACCGGGGAACTGAATTGGATGGTAAAACCGTGGGCATAATAGGCTATGGTAATACGGGCAAAGCCTTTGCTAAAAAACTCAGTGGTTTTGATGTTGAAGTCATTTGTTTCGACATTATAGGCGGTGTATCTGATGAAAATGCCAGGCAGGTAGGTATTATGGAACTGGAGCAAAAATCAGATGTTATTAGCTTGCATGTTCCTCAAACCCCAGAAACCCTGGGAATGATTAATACTGAGTTTATCAATGCTTTTCAAAAGCCTTTTTGGTTGTTAAATACGGCAAGAGGAAAATGTGTGGTAACTGAAGACCTGGTAACAGCTTTAAAATCAGGGAAAATATTAGGAGCCGGATTGGACGTACTGGAATATGAGAAAGCCTCTTTTGAGGACATGTTTTCTCAGGAAAGTCTCCCGGAAGCCTTTCAATTTTTAGTTGATGCCGAGAATGTTATTCTCTCTCCTCATGTGGCGGGGTGGACAATAGAAAGTAAGGAAAAATTAGCACAGACCATAGTAGACAAAATTAAGGCCAGATTTTCTTAAATTTATGGTGTTAAGAAAATCATTATGCAATCAAAAGCCAAAACTCCGGAAGACTATATTTCCGAACTACCAGAAGAGAGAAAACAACCTATTTCAAAGCTAAGAGAAACTATCCTAAAAAACCTTCCCGAAGGATTTGAAGAAGAAATGAGTTATGGTATGATAGGCTATGTTGTGCCTCATTCATTGTATCCGGCAGGGTATCACGTAAATCCGGATCTTCCATTGCCCTTTATCAATATTGCCTCCCAAAAAAATTTTATAGCCCTTTATCATATGGGAATTTATAGCGATAAAGATTTATTGAACTGGTTTGTTTCGGAATATCCAAAACACGTAAAGACCAAATTAGATATGGGCAAAAGCTGCATCAGGTTTAAAAACACAAACCATATTCCTTATAAATTAATTGGCGACTTAGTATCAAAAATGAGCGCAGCCCAATGGATAAACAAATACGAACAAGCCTGGAAAAAATAATCCTATGAAAAAAAGAGTAACCGGATTAGGTGGATTCTTTTTTAAAACAAAGAATCCTGATAAAATAAAAAATTGGTACAATATTCATTTAGGTTTAGATACAGACCAATACGGATGCACATTTTGGTGGAAAGACAAAGAAGGTAATGATTGTTCCACACAATGGAGTCCTTTTAAAGAAGACACCTCCTATTTTCAACCCAGTAAAAAAGAATTTATGATGAATTTTCGGGTTGAGAATTTAGAAGCACTATTAGCTGTACTAAAGGAGGAAGGTGTTACAGTTGTAGGGGAAATAGAGGAATACGATTATGGCAAATTTGGATGGATTATGGATCCGGAAGGCAATAAAATAGAACTTTGGGAACCAGTTGATAAAGCATTTCTCTGATACCAAAATAATTATTACATTTAAGAGAGTATTAACCAACACTAATAATCATGTCTGAAGAAAACAAGGATCCCGAAGATAATGCGGAGGGGGCATTTGATAAAGCTAAAGAGAAAGCCAAAGAAAAGGCTAAGGAAGCCAAAGAGAAAGCCAAGGAATTTACTGAAGAGGCTAAAGAATCTGCCAAAGAAGCAAAAGAAAAGGCTAAGGAATTTGCTGAAGAGGCCAAAGAATCTGCAAGTGATTTTGCCGAGGAGGCCAAGAAAACTGCAAGCGAGTTTACCGAAGGCGTAAAAAGTGCAACCGATACAGATAACAAAAAAATACTAGCCGGGATACTTGGTATAGTATTAGGTGCCTTTGGAGTTCACAAGTTCATATTAGGGTATCAGAAGGAAGGTTTTATCCTCTTAGGTATAACTATTATTGGCTTCGTTCTTAGTTGCATTGGAATTGGCATATTTATGGTATGGATAAGTGGTATGATAGGATTAGTAGAGGGCATTATTTACCTCACTAAATCTGATGAGGATTTCTATAACACCTACCAGGTTGGTAAAAAACCCTGGTTCTAAAATCTAAAAAGTCGGGTTTTTTTACGATCTGGCTTTTTTTATTAAGTTTATTATCGTAATATTGCAATATATAAATATATGATGGGAATCACCAAAACACAAATATTCACAGCGGAACAGAATGAATTGGCTACAATTTTAAAGGTGCTGGCCAATCCTGCAAGAATAGCCATTTTACAACATATAAACAATCAGAAAGACTGTATCTGCAATGATATAGTCGAAGAAATTGGGCTTGCCCAACCTACCATTTCACAACATTTAAAGGAACTCAAAAGCATTAATTTAATTGAGGGTGAAATAAGTGGAAAACGCGTATGCTACTGTATCAATCAAAACAAATGGCAAGAAATACTGGTGTTACTAAATGATTTCTTTGATAAGACAAACGTAAACTGTTGCTAAAAACAAACAAATGAAGACAAAAGAATTTTTATCTCTCTTAGGAGAAAACGGAAATAAAGAATTAGTATTCGACTATAACAGAGGGGCACTTGTGGGTGCCAACTACCACCTGACTGAGGTGAAAAATATCTCCATAGATTCTGTAGATTGTGGTGCGGGAACAGATTTTTGGAAAGAAACCATTGTTCAACTCTGGGAAAGTCCATCTGAATTAGATAAAACAAGATATATGACTGTTTCTAAAGCACTTCAAATTCTAAACAGGGTAAATGGAATTAAGCCTATGGATTCGGAAGCTGAATTAAAAATTGAATATGGAAATGCTGACTTCCACACGGCTCAATTATTTATTGATACTTTTGAAATTTTTGAAGACCGGTTACTCATAAAACTGGCGGCGGAAAAAACAGATTGTAAGGCTAAGGAGGAATGCTTAGTACCTGTTGAAATTAATGCAGAAAAAGAAGCCTGTTGTGCTCCTGGCGGGGGTTGCTGCTAAAAATTTGGTAATAACACCGAAATGTCCGTAAACCATTTAAAAAAAACAGAGCTGTTAATTTTAGAAATGTCTGAAGCTCATTGGCCCGCTGTTGCACAAATTTATAAGCAAGGTGTTGGTACAGGTTTTGCAACATTTGAAAAAAAGATTCCTTCCTATGAACAATGGAACAAAAATCATATTTCTAGTTGCAGGTTGGTTGCATTAAAAGATGATAAAATCGCGGGCTGGGCAGCGTTGTCCGCTGTTTCCGGCAGATGTGTTTATGGAGGTGTTGCAGAAGTAAGCATTTATATTGCAGAAACAGCAAGGGGATTGGGTATTGGTTATCTTATTATGGAAGAACTCATTACCTCTAGCGAAAAGGCAGGTTTCTGGACACTTCAATCGGGTATTTTTCCTGAAAATAAAGCCAGCATCAAACTTCATGAAAAAGCCGGTTTTCGTTTTCTAGGCAGACGTGAAAGAGTAGGACAATTAGATGGGGTTTGGAAAGACAACCTTCTCTTTGAAAGACGAAGTAAAATTGTTGGCATTGATTAAAGTATATTAAATAAAAAAGTAGTTAAAATGAAAAATATCTTGGTATTGTGTACAGGTAACTCCTGTCGAAGTCAAATGGCGCATGGTTATCTCAATGCGATGCAAAATGGTAAGGCTAAAATCTATAGTGCAGGAATTGAAACCCATGGGTTGAATCCGGGTGCTGTTTCTATAATGAAAGAAGAAGGCATAGATATTTCAAAACATACCTCAAATAATGTAGATGAATACGATGGTATCCCATGGGATTATATAATTACGGTCTGTGACCATGCCAGGGAAAACTGCCCCTATATTCCTTCAAAGATGGCAAAAAGGATCCATCACAACTTTTTTGACCCTTCAAAAGTACAGGGTACTGAAGAAGAAAAGCATGCAGCTTTCCTAAAAGCGAGAAATGAGATAAGAGACTTCTGTAAAGGATTTATAGAGAAGGAATTTAATTAAGATATTTCGTTATTTTCAGTAAGCTTTTTTTCCAGTTCAGCCTGGAATTCCTCCATGACAGGTTTAACTGTGCTCTCGGGTAAATCGGCTATTTTAATATACATCAAGCCGTCTACAGAATTATTAAATAAAGGGTCAACATTAAAAGCAACCACTCGTGCATTCTGCTTGATATACTTTTTAATTAGCACAGGAAGCCTCAAACTGCCTGGTTCTACTTCATCAATTAGCCGGTCAAATTTATTGAGATCTGCTTCGGTTTCATCAAAAATAAATTCCTTGTCTGCATCATTTAATTTCACTTTAAATTCCTTCTTCGGCCTTATATATTGGGCCACATAAGGGTCCCAATAATTTGATTTCATGAACTCTATCATCAAGGATTTTGAGAAATTGGAAAATTGGTTGCTTATACTAACGCCTCCAATTAAATATTTGTGTTCCGGATGCCTAAGCGTCGTATGAACAATCCCTTTCCACAAAAGAAACAAGGGCATAGGTTTCTGCTGATATTCCTTAACAATATAGGCTCGTCCCATTTCTATTGATTGTCGCATCATGCCGTATAATTCGGGTTCAAAGCCAAACAAATCCTGTAAATAGAATCCGTCAATGCCATATTGCCTGAATATTTCAGAACCCATCCCCATTCTATATGCGCCCACTATTTTTTTCTCGTTATTATCCCACAAGAACAAATGGTGGTAGTAATAATCAAATTTATCAAGGTCAATAGATTTGTTTGTCCCCTCACCTATTGCCCTGAATGTAAGTTCTCTTTGCCTGCCTATTTCTTTCAGAATAAAAGGCATGTCTTTTGCCTGAGCTAAAAACACTTCATAATTCTTGCTTTGTAGTAAACGACAATCCTTCTCCCTTA
>JABDPH010000192.1 GCA_013042925.1 Eudoraea sp. | reverse complement strand
CGTTAAATCCTATGCCGGCAGGCGTTATTTTAAATGATAAAACTTTTGAAAATGTTCCTGCAGGAACCTACGATGTCAGGGGAACGGGCGTTAACGATTGTTTTACAGATATTTTTTCAATAACTATTACAGAACCGGCAATTATGAGTGTTCCGGCGCCTATAGTTGTTGAATTTGGTTGTGCTTCAGGAAATAATCCTGATAATGCAACCATAACAATAGATGATGGCTCAATTACGGGTGGAAGCGGCACTTATGTTATTTATGAATTTATAAATGATCAGGGAACCCCGGCGCCTGGAGATGATGTGGTAGTTCAAACAGGTGCTAATACTACCTATATAGAAACTGATGTTAATGGCGGTAGTTATACTATCAATGTATATGACAGTAATGGATGTCTTGGATCTACAACAGCAATAATTCAGCCTTACGATGAATTATTGACAGCCAGTGCTGCGATTACCAATGCAATTACATGTAATCCGGGTATGGATGGTGAAATTACTATAACGGTTACATCAACCGTAAATGATCCGGCTAAATTTGAATACAGCATCGATAACGGTGCTACGTACCAGGCCTCAAATGTATTTAGTGGTTTAGACTTTGGTGTCTATAATTTCTTAATCAGACATGTAGATACAGGATGTATATTAACTGCTACAGAGACCATTACTGATCCTAATACCTTTAATATAGTGCTGACTAAATTACAGGATGTAATCTGTTTTGGTACTGAAACCGGAGAAGTTACCATAGAATTAACCGATGCTACATATATTGGGCCTTTTGACTGGAATATCTATGATACCAATGGTACTCCGGCAAATACGGCTGATGATGTACTGGTAAAAAATGGAACCAGTCCTACAAACGGACCAACAGGGGTAATAACACTTTTTGCAGGTGATTATCTTGTGGAGGTTATTCAAAACAACCATCCAAATTGTACAAATACCCAATTATTTAACATCGCAGGTCCGCCGGCAGTTATTACTGCCAATACCAATGTATCACAAATTACCTGTATAGGAAACGATGGTATTATTGAGATCGTAGATGTTCTCGGAGGCTGGGGTGGCTACACTTATTATGTAGGAACCGTGCCGCCAACTGGTCCTGGAGATTATGTTGCCGGACCAAGGTTTGAAAACCTTGTAGCGGGTACTTATGAAGCCTGGGTAATAGATTCGAGCGGTTGTGAAGAGATGATCCAGAACAACATTGTTCTTATAGACCCTCTTCCAATTACAGCTACTTTGCAAATTAATCAGGAAAACTGTACCAATCTTCAGGGTGAAATTGAAGTAATCGGAACAGCTGGTGGACAAGGAAGTAACTATACCTACCAATTAATAAAAGATGCAGCGCCTTTTGGTGCGCCACAGACTTCAACTGTATTCTCCGGTCTTGGAGCTGGAAGCTATGAAGTTCAGATAACAGACCAGTGGTCTTGTACAACAACCATAGGTCCGGAAGTGCTTTATGAAGAGATGTCATTAATAAGCACAGTGGTGAAACCTATAGACTGTACCGCATCTCCAGATGGTGAAATTACAATTACAGTAACCGGAGGTTCTGCGAATCTGAGCTATATAGTTACATTCCCTGATCTTATAACATCTGTTGTTAATAATACCGGTGTTTTCACAGGGTTGAATCAGGCGGGTACCTATTCTTTTATGGTGACTGATTTGAATACCACTAATCCTGTATGTACAAAAACTATAACACAGGAATTAGATGCACCTACTCCCGTAACTTTCGACCCACATACCGTAGTAGATGTGTCCTGTAACGGATTAAGTGATGGAAGCATAACAATAAACTTAACACCTGTGGCTCCGGGCGTAAATGATAATCCAATTTATACCTATAATCTGTATGATGCCTTATTGGTTCTTATTGCGGGGCCACAAACAAGTCCAATTTTTGATGGCTTGGCCGCGGGCACCTATAATGTTGAGGCAATCTCAGAAAGAGGCTGTTCGCTAATAGAGCCAGTTGTTGTAAATGAACCGTCTGTCTTAACCGTTTCGGCAGTGACTACGGCATTTAGCTGTAACCCAAATAATACGGTTAATACTGCAACCATTACAGCGACCGTTGGAG
>JABDPH010000187.1 GCA_013042925.1 Eudoraea sp. | reverse complement strand
TAATTGGGACGCAAAATCAGAGCTCCTTTATTTAGCCATTGTACCATGGGATAGACATATGATGGGGTAGGGCCGGGTGTGGAAATACTAGTGGGCCCGCCGTGAATGATTACCAGGAGTGGATATTTTTTAGAAGGGTCATAATTCTGAGGCTTGTGTAGGATACCCTCTATGAGTGCACCGTCTTTGCTTTTCCAGGAAACAACCTCACTATTTGCTACAGACCAATCGTTTAGTTGTTTGGTGGACTCGGTAATTTTTTTTGAATCTTTAATTGGATAAAAACCTTGGTAAATTTCTGTAATATCATTATCATTTGAGGCTGCGTAGGCCATTTTTTTACCATCTTTTGAAAACGAGAAATTCCAGATTCTCTGAGCGTTAACAGCCAATATTTTGGTCTTTCCATTTGCAGGATTTATTCTTATGACCGGACGCAGCGTTTTTTGCCAGGCCATACCAAAAATGCCATTTTGGGTCCACTTCAATCCGTAGATGTTCTCATCAAAATTTGATGCCAATTGTTTGTTCTGGGAGCCGTCTGTGTTAATTCTGAATAGCTTCCTGTTCAAATAGTAATTTGAGGTGCTATCGCTTAGGTTAGATTGATAGAGAATTGCATCTCCCTCGGGTGACCAATCCACAAGACCGTCATAACTTGCGTTATTTACCAATGTTTTATAAGATTTTGCAGCCATATCGTAGATGGAAATATCAGCTTTGAAGAAACTGTTTATTAAGGGATCCCGCTGATGTTCAAAAGCAATTTTTTTGCCATCCGGAGACCATTTGAAACCATTTATGGAAAATGCTACACTATCCATTATTATTTTGGCTTCGAGGGTTTTGGTATACACAGTATCTTTTAACTGGTCTGGTCTTAACCTATTGCCTAGTTGAGAAGGGTTAAAATCTGCGAGCCAGATTTGATTTAACTTGTATTCTCCGTCTTCTATTTCAAAACCTCCCAATTTTTCCTTGCGTTTTTTTTCTTCTTCTGTCTTATCTTCAGATTGAAGAAAAGCAATTTTCTGCCCATCGGGTGACCAATCAAAGCCTTGAATATTATTTTTAGTATTTGTTACCTGAAATGCTTCTCCACCTTCAAAACGAATGGCATGTATTTGTGTTTTCTCACCCCGTTTAGACAAAAAAGCGATCCATTCGCCATTTGGTGACCACTTTGGACTAGTACTGCTTGCCTTAAGGTTATTAGTTAGCTGAATTGGTTTATTTCCTTTCTTTGAAAGCCACAATTCCCTGTCATACCTGTTTTCTTTCCAATCCGTGGTACGTGACACAAAAACAAGGTTGTTCCCATCTGGTGAAATAACAGCATTAAAAACCGAGCGCAAGGAAATAATATCTTCAAAAGATGGAGACATAGGTTTCTGAGCATTTAAAAAACTTAGGGAAATGATAATACTAATAAAAAGTAATATATTTTTCATAAAAACGGATTAGAATGTATACAAGGCTAATGATATATTATAAGACAT
This sequence comes from Eudoraea sp., assembly GCA_013042925.1. Lineage (GTDB taxonomy): Bacteria > Bacteroidota > Bacteroidia > Flavobacteriales > Flavobacteriaceae > Eudoraea. The sequence continues at coordinate 1,342 of JABDPH010000187.1, read as the reverse complement.
AATTTATTTCAGGGCTTGCCAGTCCTCCCAGTTTATCTCCCTTCCGGGATAGGCAACTTTTTTAAAGGGCCAGTCTTTTTCAATCCACTCTTTAACAGAATTAAATAGAATAGCATCTAATCCTTTATCCAGCATACTTGTTCGAATCCACATCGTTATTCTGGCGTCATAATCGCCTTTTGTTGTGGGATTAATATAAAGGCAACCAATAACTTCACTTTCATCTGGCAAAACCACTGTATAGGCAAAAGAACTTCTAATTTGAAATTCTTTCTGATGCCATCCCAAATCTATCAGATCTTGCTCAAAGGTCAGTTCATAGGAGGGCCAGCTCGATAATGGAAACATTTTTTGCAATTCTTCAATGCTGGTCATTACGGCATCATAGTCCTTAACCACATCATTTACCGTTAACATCCTTATACGGAAGTGTTGGTTTTCCAATGTATCAGGGATTTTAAAATCTGAAGGGACAAATGGCTGGTTTTGTGAAAACATAGTTACGGAATAAAGGATTATCAAGGTACTACTAAATAATAAATATTTATTCTTCATGTTTTTGTGCTTTTCAATTGATTCATTTATCAAATGACTTTTTCAAGTCGCAACTTAGTATATTTTGGGAAATAAAAAATAGCAGGCAAAATAAAAAGGTGGCCAAAAAATGACCACCTTAAATATTATTGTCATATGAGTTTACTCTTCCGCCGCTATCTGCACAGCCAGACCATTTACGTCAAAATAGTCTGAAGACTGCACAATTTTACCTTCGTCATTAACCGAGGAAAGGTTAAAAAACTTAACCCCTATTTCTTTGCCGCTCTCAGTATGAGTGGCTGTCCAAGTGCCGTAAACACGTAAAATACCTGCACTGGCATTTGCACTTTGCACAGGAAAGACGGAACCAGACCAGAAGCCATTGGCAGTAGAATCTGGCATTACTATACCCTCTGCATATTTTATGTTGTCAAAGTTATCATGATAGTTTTTTAGAGCTGCTACAAGATCTTCCTTGCCTAGCCACTGATTTCCATTATAATGAGGGGGGCTCCATTTCATATCATCTGCAAGCATCGCACTTTGAGCGTCAATATCCTCGTCGCAGTGTGCCTGGAAAAAAGCACGAATGACGGCTACTTTTTTATCATATTCAGAAGAATCCGGGGCTGCAGTTTCCTCTGCAACCATCTCCGTTTCTTTTTCTTTGCAGGCAAAGAGCGTTAATGCTGCTAAAATCAGAAGTCCAAAAATTTTTGTTTTCATTGTTATAATTTTTAAAGGTTAGTGTTGCCGGGGGAATTCCACTAAGATACGATTTTTTCGAGGATAAATCCCTATGAAT
>JABDPH010000185.1 GCA_013042925.1 Eudoraea sp. | reverse complement strand
ACCTTTACCCCCGGTTAATTCACCCTGAACGTAATATGGATTTCTTTTGAGGTCGCGTTCATTTACCTCTCTAATGTATCCCAGGACATTTGCGGCGGCTTTGGTGTCGTAATACCTTAAAGATCTTTTTTGAATATAAAATCCCTCATACTTCCTCATTTTTTCCTGAAGTCTGGCATAGTCTTCTTTAGAAAGCTGAGGTACTAATACTGAGGGTAATCTTGGAGAATAAATTCTGGCTTTACGGAGTTTTTGTACAAATTTTTCCTTGTCTATTCCTAAAAGACTGCAAAACTCAAGCGTGTCCAGAGGTTGCACTTCCCTTGGGATAACCATTACGTCATAAGCAGGATCATTACCTACCAATAGTTTCCCGTTTCTATCATAGATGTAACCTCGTTCCGGATAATCATATATTGCCTTAATGGCGGGATCTTCCAAAACCTGATCCGGAGAAAAGCTAAATATTTGCAAATAGGACAACCTACCTATAAAGGTGATCCCGATAATAATGATTATGGACGATAATAATACTTTTTTCATTGAAACTTAGCCTTCAATAATTTGTCGGAATGCCAATTATTCTTTCTTTACACTGAAAAGTGAACCAAAAAGTAAACATAAGATTAGTGTGGCAATTCCTGTAAAAATAACTTTCTTTAAAATTAGCAGCAAATTTGATAAACTGAAAATTTCCAAAGTAAAGAATATAACATGATGTGCTACAATTAATAACGTCAAAAAGGTAATTTGTTGTACCCTGGTAGTGTTAGATAATTTGAAACTTTGAAATTCATAATTGACTCCAAATACAAAACGCATAATAGTAGGTCTCAGATAAGCTATGGTGACCGTTGATGCTGCGTGTAAAGCCATAGTATCTGAAAAAAAATCAATAGATAAACCAAGTAAAAATCCAATAAATATAAAAACGACCCTATTTTCCTTTATTGGATACCAATAGAGGAATAGTATATAAACCATTGGATTTATAAAGCCAAAAAAATTCAACCTGTTAAATACTAATACCTGAACAAGCACAAGTAAAGCGAATCTTATAAAATTGATATAGTAATAACTACTGGTCATTGGCAATTTTAGTTTCGAGCTCTAAGATCTCAGGTCTGTTCTTGTTATAAATGATATAGACATTTTTAACATTAGTCATATCGTTAAAAAGTTCTACATCTATACTATAAAAACTCTTGGATACGTTCAGGTCAAACTTTTTAATGGTTCCAATTGGAATGTCCTCGGGAAAAATACTCGACATGGCTCCAGTAACTATGGTATCGCCAACTAGAAGAGGTACCAATCTGGGAATATCCACCAGTTTTACCTGGTTATAACTTCGCCCGTCCCATACCAAAGACCCAAAATAATTAGTATTCTTAATTTTGGCATTTATATTAGATTTGAAGTTTAATATACTTTGAACGGAGGAATAATTTTTTGAAGTATGTTCAACAATGCCGAGAATTCCCTTGGCCGTAATAACCCCCATGTCTTGTTTAATACCGTGGTTTGTTCCTTTGTTTATAGTTATATAATTATTTGGACTGGCGTAACTGTTCTTTATAATTCTTCCGGATATTGATGTAAAATCAAATTTGGTAGAATCTAATTGGATAGTATCATCGATATTTAAATTATAAAGCAAACTTCTCAGTTTTTCGTTTTCTTCGACCAGTTTTTTGTTTTCCTCATTCAAGTTAAAATAGCGTGTAATACCATCTGCCGTATTATATATTGAACCGGATATTCGATTTGAAGAATTAAAGAATTTAGATCGATGGTACGAATGAGAATCAATAGTAAAGGCCAGGGAAATTAGCAGCAATAATAGGTAAAGCAGCGAGGTTTTATACCTTATGATAAAATCGATTATCTGCTGCATTCACTTGTTCTGTTAAGCGTTTAAAATGAGATGCCAAGTCGTAACTTAAATCCTCATGGAATTCAGGTTATTTAATAAGAATACTTTTGTAGCGCTCCAGATTTTTAAGTGCTATACCTGTTCCTCTAACTACTGCTCTTAATGGATCTTCAGCAATATAGACCGGCAAATCTGTCTTTTGAGATAACCTTCTGTCTAATCCGCGAAGCATTGATCCCCCGCCGGCAAGGTAAATACCTGTATTATAGATATCAGCTGCCAATTCCGGAGGAGTTTGCGATAAAGTTTCCATAACGGCGTCTTCTACCCTTAAAATAGACTTGTCCAGAGCTTTGGCAATTTCCCTAAATGAAATAGAGACCTGTTTTGGTTTTCCGGTAAGCAAATCCCGACCTTGCACAGACATCTCGTCTGGTGGAGATTGAAGGTCCTCGGTCGCAGATCCTATTGTTATTTTAATGTTCTCTGCGGTACTTTCTCCTACATAAAGATTATGTTGAGTACGCATGTAGTAGATAATATCATTAGTAAATACATCACCGGCTATTTTAACCGATTTGTCACAAACAATACCTCCCAAAGCAATTACTGCTATTTCGGTTGTTCCACCACCTATATCCACAATCATATTACCCTTAGGTTGCATAATATCCAGGCCAATACCTATCGCTGCAGCCATGGGTTCATGTATAAGATAAACTTCCTTACCGTTTACCCGCTCTGCAGACTCCTTTACCGCACGCATTTCTACCTCAGTAATACCTGAAGGAATACATATAACCATTCGCAATGCAGGTGGGAACCATTTTTTCTTCAAAGCAGGAATGTTCTTAATGAACATATTGATCATCTTCTCAGAAGCATCAAAATCCGCAATGACCCCATCCTTAAGAGGGCGGATGGTTTTAATGTTTTCGTGGGTTTTACCCTGCATCATATTGGCCTCCTTGCCCACTGCTATTATTTTACCTGTGATTCTGTCTCTTGCAACAATAGACGGACTGTCTACTACTACCTTGTCTGCATGTATAATAAGAGTATTTGCAGTGCCCAGGTC
>JABDPH010000182.1 GCA_013042925.1 Eudoraea sp. | reverse complement strand
TACTTACACTGTCCCTATAGGTGATATGGTTCTGGTAATATTTCAAGGCTTCTGCGGTATTCCCCCTTTTTTCATAGAGTTCGGAAAGTTTTAGATAGGCATCACTAATCTGCTCTTTTAAATTATGTTGCATCGCCAAGCCCAAGCTTCTATGAGCATAACTAAAGGCTGTTTCCCATTGACCCTGTTCTGCATAAATGTCAGACATGTATGTGAGGTATACGCAAATAGGATAATAATTTCCAAGTTCCTCAAACATTTCTGTGGCCAGGCCTATATTTTTTTCCGCTATGTCATTTTCTCCTTTCAACGCATAAGCAAGCCCTACATTACCCAGGTTGCTAGCAATTCCACGTTTGTCATTCAAGCTTCTAAAAATATCTCCAGATTGTTTAAAATATATCAAAGCCGAATCAGGTTTACCCAAATTCAGATTATAGAGATCTCCAAGATTTTCCCGGGCTATCGCATACTGCTTCAAATCATTTCCCTCTTTGTGGATGACGCTTGCCTTATTGTAATTGAGGATGGCATTCCGGTGATCGTCCATAGCAGCATAAACAGTCCCAATATTTATATATAAAAGTCCCAAATCGCTTTTACTCTCTTCTTCATTGGCAACTTTTACCCCTTCGAAAAAGCTTTCCAGCGCCCGACTCAGATCACCTTTAAGCCTCAGGGCACTGCCTTGTTCCATATATGCCCCAATGATACGACTAGCTGAATCTGCGATCTTCGCCCTTCTAAGGAGTTCATTAGCAAATTGCAGCGATTTATTTGGGTCAGGATTATTTACGGCAAGTTGGTATAGCAATTGTAAACGATCTTTTTCCGCAAATTGGCCTGAGTTGTAGATCAATTCAAGACTATCTGCCTTTGCCTGATCCTGGGCATTAAGCCACATGCAAAAAAAACCCATCAGTAGGTAAGCATTCTTCTGGAATAACCTTTTTAAGCTATTATTGTTCACCATAACTATGGATAAGCGGTAGTCAGCAGGAGTTTATCGATATGCCTTAAGAACGGGATCAATTTGAAACGTACCATTACGTTTTGTTCCGTTATTCATAACAGTAAACTTTAGAGTATATTTTTCTTCTCTAGCCAAAGTTCCATCTACCATTTCACTATCTTTAGCAACAACTCCAACCACCACTTCGGGATCACCATCATTTCCTTTCAACATATTCTTACCAAAAAACTTTGCTCCACTGTGATGGTTTATGGAAGTAATATTGACTACATCCATGGAGTCTGTAGTAGAAACCCCTTTCCAGATAACAATGTCTCCCTTTCTAACATATGTGGTATAATCCTCATTCGAAATGCCAGTTTGTCCAAAATCCGCATAACTGTTTACATCAGGTTTTTCTATATCGGTTGTATTTACATAAAGGGTAATTACATGAATCGAACTGGAATAAATTGTTAGCGGAAGCTGTGGAAGTGTTGATTCCGGTACAGATTTTTCTTTACAAGCTGTAAAACTCAATACAACTAATAAAATTAAAATTCGGTAAGTTGTTTTCATAATAGTGTTCTTTTAATGTTTATGTGAGGTAATCAGTTAGTTTTTCAATCCGTTCCTGAATTATTTGAGTTTCAGGATAAATCGTAAATGCTTTTTCAGCTTATGCCGGCAACCAAAAAAAGGGCCAAAAAGCTTCCATTAATATAATGAAATTAAGCGTATTAGTAAAATGACTTTGTATGAATGGTATTGAATTATGTCCGAAAGTAGTATTCTTCTTATCCTCAAGTTCTTTAAAGCTATTTCTGAGCCTTTTATTAAATCTCTATCTCATGTCCCTGAACAGCAAGTTCAATAGGGAAATCAAAGGTATGGGCAGTCATGAAATTAGTGAACATCTCAGATCTGTACTTGTCGGTATGAGCAGGGTCGTGATGGAACATTACCAAACGTTTAGCCTTGGCCCTCTTAGATAATTCTGCAGCGATTTCCATCGTACAATGCCCCCACCCCACTTTTTTTTCGTATTCTTCCCGGTTAAATTGGGAATCATGAATGAGCAAATCGGCATTATGACTGAGGTCAAAACCGGAGATCCATTTATCCTCTTTAAATAAATGTGCCTTGTTTAACACGGGTTCATGATCCGGGATATAGGCCACCGATTTGGATCCTACCTGGATTCTATAACCAACTGTTGGGCCGGGATGACAAACAAATTTAGAGGTGATTAAAAACTTTCCAAGCTTAAATGGCTCGTTTGGCAATTCGTGTATCACTAATTTACTGGGGATATCCCTAAGCATTACAGGGAAAAGCGGTGGGGACAAAAATTTGTTCAACCTGTCTTTTAAGGGATAGGAACTACCCCCGGGACCCCAAATATGTATTTCTTTGTTCGGATCAAAAATAGGTTTAAAAAAGCCCAAACCCTGAATATGATCCATATGTAAATGAGTCAACAAAATATCTATCCGGTTCGCAGTACTATAGCTGTCAAAATCTATTTCCAATATCCCCGTACCTGCATCCAGAATTAGTCTTTCATTATCCTCTATGATCTCAATACACGAGGTATTGCCTCCTAACTTCCTAGTCTCCTTTGAAGAGGTGGGATAAGCACCACGGGTTCCATGTAGTTTAATTCTCATAGCTTAAGATCATTGTCCCAAAAAATAGCCAAAGCCCCGGCAAATTCCTTAGATCTTCCAATGATAGGGATAGAAGTAACAGAGATTTTAAAAGATTTGCCTTCCAGGCTTTTTATCCAGAAGGTCTTGTGGGCGGGTACGTGTGTTTGTATTGTGCTAACAAGTGGAAGCTCTTCCGGTGGAATTGCATTCCCTTTTTTGTCATGCGGTTGAAATGCGTTACCCCAGTCTCCAACTCTCATTTCTCCTGTATCCTGAAATCGTTTTCCAAGGATTTTTTCTGCCGGTTCATTGTAAAATACCAGTGTCCCCTCCGGATCTACTATAAAAACAGGGACGGTAAGACAATCTGCCAATTGCCTGCTTAAAATGATTTCAATTTCATGTGCTGACATAGGCAGACAAGTTTTGCAGGAGAGTTCTCTTAAATGTATAAAAAATAATTCGTTTTTGTTCTATAATACCCACCGGAATAGGTTACTATTAATAGCAATGTTGCTCGGGAGAAGGATATTCTTACAAGATAATAATTTCATTGAATTATCCCTATATAAAAACCCTAGAAGGTTTATGGCTTTTATGTAAAGGTCTGCAATGCAACCTTTAAAAAAAGAAATGATTGTAAAAACATTGAGCCTGGATGCTCAAATCAAAATAGAAGCGCTAAAAGATGAAATCCTGATAAAAATCATGGGGTCTGAATATAATAGAGCCCTGAACTACATCCAGGGCTCCTTTAATTTTTATTAGTGCATTTATTAGTGGAAGTTTAATCCGATCCGGCCGCACTTAACTCAGGTATGAAAGAGTGAAATTCCATCCCCTTAAAATTGGTGGCTTCCCGCCAATTTTCCCAAAACTCGTCCCACGCATCATCTCCATACATTTCATCGTATTTTTCTACAAAATTCCTGTCTTTATCCAAAGAGGCCCAATTATCGTGCATCCAAAGAATTGCCCAATCCCGTCCATCTCCTATGTTGGCCTGATTGGTGAATACATGAAGCCCCATGTCGTAATTCAATTCTTTATAGGCTTTTATGATCGTCCCGAATAAGTGACGAGCGTTGTTCCCTTTATTTTCATTGATATCAAACCAGCGGATTTGCATGACCTTGGTCGACTGGCCTTCGGGGGCATAGGTCATGCCTTCTGCAAGTTTCCAGTACTCCCATTCTCCCATATCGCAATGTGGATCCACATTTTCCATCCAGTCTTCCGAATGCGCATCTGACATTGGGGTGTCATTATCGGTCCAGGTCATTGGTCCCATTACCCATACAAGGCTGCCTGCCCTTGGCCCGGAATCAATAGACCACACATTAACCCGTTGGGCGCCCTCTGTATGGTATTTATTGTTGTGTGCTTTTAAGCCCTCGTTAAGCTGTTTAACATGGCCTGATTTTGGCGTGAGATGTATTGTAGTGTACATCACATAAGCCGATTCTTCCTGCGCACTTATTTGGCAGGTGATGAAT
>JABDPH010000179.1 GCA_013042925.1 Eudoraea sp. | reverse complement strand
TAGGAAATATTAGATACCGTGGCCCGGATAAAAATCTGGAAAAGGAAGCATTGAGGATTATTGAAAAACTTCCAAGAATGACCCCTGGTAAGCAAAGGGCAAGAGCGGTTAGGGTACCTTTTAGTATTCCAATTACGTTTAAATTACAATAAGCACAAAAATTAAAATATATTTAAACCCTGACCGTGAAACGGCAGGGTTTTTTTCTGCATAGAATTATTCGCTCTTTAAACTTTTATAGAAAGTCTCCCTCATAACTTCTGGCTTAATAAAGCTATTGCCATGTGTGCTATCATAGGCGTCGCTTATAATGTTGTCGCTTTTTACTTCCTCAAGACTTTTCCCTGCGACAATCGCAGCCATTATATTTGTCTTTATATCTTCTAACATGGAAACATAACTTTCCAGATCTTTTTTGGTGGAGGGTCTTCCATGACCCGGTATAATTTTAGTCTCTTCACTTATTACCATTAGTGCTTTTTTATGTGCATCAATAAAGCCTTGTAAACTGCCACCACTTTTCAAGTCTATATAGGGATACCTCCCTGCGAAGTATGTGTCGCCCATATGTATAACATCATTATTTACAAAATAGACCATGGCATCGCCATCTGTGTGGGCATTATGAACATGAAATGCCATGATGGTTTCATCTTTGTCATAAAAGGTGATATCCTCCGAAAAAGTAATTTCAGGTAACATTTTACTGTAATACTCCATAGTAATTTTGTTATCATCTAATCTTTTTTGCTGACTGGCCATTACGCGCTTTCGAACATTGTTATGAGCTACCACGGCGGTATGGTCTGTGTTGAAATTTGCGTTACCTCCGGTATGATCACCGTGCATATGTGTATTAAATAGAAACGCAATGGGCTTATTTGTAAGTGATGCAATCGCAGTTTTTATTTTATCACTTAGCCTGTCAAATTGGTCATCAATCATAAAGACATTTTTATGCCCTATATAGATACCTATATTACCGCCTTGCCCTGTAAGCATATAAACATCCTTAGAAAGTTTATCAATGCTTATAACCACTTCCTGGTCTTGTGCAGATAACAATGAAGTAAAAAGGGATAAAAAGAAGATCAAAAACCTGACTTTAGTTTTATAAAAGGTCATAGATTTATATATTTATTAATGAGTACTTTAAAGATAATATAAACAAACACATTTGGTTGCAGGAAAATGTAATGGGCCTTATCTTTGCCACCTCATAAAAGTGAACATATTGCTTCACGTTCTATACATCAAGGATTTCAAATGAAGACGGCTGTTGGATCTGCAAACAATACAAAAAGTTTTTTGACTTTTGCTGATTTTAAGGAGATTACCAAATCAAGACTGGCACTTAGCGTTGTCTTTTCATCTTTAGCCGGCTACCTTTTAGGTGCATATGAGGTTAATCCAATATCACTTCTACTATTAGCATTTGGAGGTTACTGTATGGTAGGAGCTTCAAATGCTTTTAATCAGGTTATTGAAAAAGACCTCGATGCTTTGATGAATAGAACCAGAAACAGGCCTATTCCGTCTGGCAGAATGTCTGCTAATAAGGCCATGACCCTGGCTGTTTTAATGACAATTTTAGGCGTAGTTAGTCTATATATACTCAACCCCAAAACAGCAATGTTTGGCGCCATATCAATATTCATTTACACCAGTGTATATACACCTTTAAAAACAAAAACACCTTTATCGGTTTTTGTTGGGGCAATTCCGGGAGCCATACCTTTCATGTTAGGTTGGGTGGCTGCTACAAACAACTTCGGAATAGAACCGGGGACACTTTTTATGATACAATTTTTCTGGCAATTTCCTCACTTTTGGGCCTTGGCATGGATGCTGGATGAAGATTATCAAAAAGGAGGTTTTAAATTGTTACCCACCGGCAAAAAAGATAAGGGTACTGCAGTTCAGATAATAATGTATACCATCTGGATGATAATCATCTCAGTTATACCGGCTTTTGGAATAACAGGTAGGTTGCATTTGTCTATTCCGGCTGCTGTAATAATTCTTATTTTGGGATTAGTAATGTTGGTTTATGGCTTTATTTTATTTGAAAAAAGAGATAATAAATCCGCAAGAAAACTCATGTTAATCAGTGTAAGCTATATTACACTTATGCAATTGGTTTATGTTATTGATAAATTTTTATAATTAAGATGGATCTTACACAAGGCACAAATAAAGAAAAGAAAGCCAGGGCAAAGAAAATGATGTTGTGGTTCGGAATAGCAAGTCTGCTAATGGGTTTGCAGGTTGGACGAGTGCTTACAT
>JABDPH010000175.1 GCA_013042925.1 Eudoraea sp. | reverse complement strand
TGTTAATCTAGAATTAAGTTCCAGCTGAAACGATTGTATTTTATTATTTATTTCATAACCGGCATTTTCAAACTGTAAAGTCTGTGTATTTGGTCCTCTAAAAGTAATGGCATCTCTATTGGCAGGTTTCCCTTTTGATGCATCGAGGAAATTATAAATAATTGCCAATCGGTTATTGTCATTAATATTCCAATCAAGTTTTATTATCCCTTTGGTAGATTCCTGGTCAAAATTAAATCCTGTATATCTCCCCGGGTTATAGAAAATGTCATTTCCGCTATCATCCTGACCTATAACAACCTGGCGTAGCAAATTATCCACCAATTGAAAGTCGGATTCCAATACCCTACTCTCATTTATCTCCCCCGTTCCTGTATTCGGCACAAAGCCGTCTGTACCAAGGGATGTTAACTCATCTCGCTCAAAATTCACGAAAAAGAACAATTTATTCTTTATTATAGGGCCACCAATACTAACCCCATATTGTTTTTGTTCTAATCCTGTTTTAAATACTTTATCGCCATTAATTTTTCCTCCCGTAAGATCATCATTCCGGAAAAAACCATAGACCGTACCATATAATTCATTGGAACCACTTTTTGTCACAGCGTTGACAGATGCACCTGTAAAACCGGACTGAGTAACATCATAGGGCGCTGTAGTTACCTGTATTTGATCTATAGCATCTAATGAAATGGGCTGTGCACTGGTCTGACCGCCCGGTGTGGCCGCGTCCAATCCAAATGGATTATTAAAAATAGCCCCATCAAGAGAAAAATTATTGTATTGGTCGTTCCTTCCGCCAAATGATGTCCCGGAGGCTCCGGCCGAAGCAGTGGGATCCAGTCTTGTAAAATCTGAAGCAGATCGTGAAATGGTAGGTAACCTTGTTAATTCCCTACTCCCAATACTGGTTTCCTGACCTGTGCGATCACTTCCAAAAGTTCCTCCTCTGTCAGAAGTAACTGTAACTTCATCCAGAGCCTGACTTTCAGATACCAATTTAGCATCAATGTTGAATGTTTTACCTAATGATAGATAAACGTCACTTTGGGTTTGTGTTTTAAATCCAATATAAGAAATTGTAAGCTCGTAAGGACCTCCTACTCTAAGGTTTAAGAGGTTAAACCGGCCATCTTCATTAGTTACAGTACCATTCGTAGTTCCTGTAGGGGTATGGATAGCAATTATATTTGCACCTAAAAGCGGAACCCCTTGATCATCAACTACAGATCCTCTGATATTTGAGCTGGTAACCTGGGCATTAACACTAATTCCAATACATAATAGAACAAGACTAAAAAGTGCTGAGATTTTCATTGGTTTTGAGTTTAGTTGTTAGAATTACAAGAGATTAAAAATATAAAAAAAAAAGAGCTATGCGAACATAGCTCTTTTAAGTTATTAACCGATATGGCCTACTTCTTTTCTGGCACAACTTCAAAAGGAAATTCTACTAACACATCCCTGTGAAGCCTAATTTGAGCTTCATAAGGTCCTGCACGTTTAATAGTTCCTCCCTTAATGATGATGTACTTCTTGTCTATTTCATGTCCTTCTTTAGCCAAAGCCTCCGCAACATCCATATTGGATATAGACCCGAATAATTTTTCTGCAGCTCCTACTTTAGCTGAAATTTTAATCTTCAGTTCTTTCAATGCTTCAGCAGTTTTATTGGCCGCTGCTATTACTTCTTTCTCTTTATGAGCTTTTTGTCTTAAATTTTCGGCAAGTACTTTTTTGGCCGATGGAGTTGCCAGCATGGCTACTCCCTTAGGTATCAGGTAGTTTCTACCATAACCGTTCTTCACTTTCACTACGTCATCCTTAAAACCAAGGTTTTGAACGTCTTCTTTTAAAATAAGTTCCATGATCCGCTGTTTTTTATTTTAATAAATCTCCAACATAAGGCATAAGTGCCAAATGACGTGCTCTCTTAACGGCCTGGGCCACTTTTCTCTGGTACTTCAATGAAGTTCCTGTCAATCTTCTGGGTAAAAGCTTCCCTTGTTCATTAACTAGTTTCATCAAAAAATCTGGATCTTTATAATCAATATATTTGATACCGGATTTCTTGAATCGGCAATATTTCTTTTGCTTATTTGTCTCAATATTAAGGGGGGTTAAATACCTGATTTCACCGTCCTTTTTACCTTTTGCTTGTTGTTCTATAGATGCCATATTACTTACGCTTTAGCTTTTAATCTTGTTCTTCTTTTTTCCGCCCATTCAATGGCATGTTTATCCAATCTAACGGTTAGAAAACGCATAATACGCTCATCTCTTCTGAATTCCTGTTCGTAGGGTGTTATAACCTCGCCAGGAGCAGTAAATTCAAATAAGTGATAGAAACCACTTTTTTTGTTCTGTATTGGATAAGCCAATTTCTTTAGCCCCCAATTTTCTTTGGCGACCATTTTGGCCCCATTTTTCTTTAAGAAATCCTCAAATTTCTTTACTGTTTCCTCTATCTGAGTATCTGATAGAACGGGATTTAAAATGAAAACAGTTTCGTAATTATTCATGTTGTTATATATTTTTTAGGAGCGCAAAAGTAATAATTATTAGTTCTAATTACAAGAAATTGAAAAAATCTTCGTTATAGCTATCAAGAATCATAAAAATTAAACTTAACCTAAAAACTTAAAATGTATAATCATTTACCATTTACACGGAATTATTAACAATGTTTACAACTTTTATTGCAGTTAAACTTGTTTTTTCGGTAATTTGTCGATGATTTAACCCCACAAATCAACCCCTTTATGAAACTAAGAAGTATTGTTGTTGATGATTCGTCTATGCAACGTATGGCAGTTGCAAAATTAGTTAACAATCATCCTAACCTAGCCCTTATTGCTGATTACAGTAATGCCATTGAAGCCAAAAACGGCATTAAGAATAATGAAATCGACTTGATTTTTCTTGATGTAGAAATGCCTATTATTAGCGGTTTTGATCTATTAGAGTCCTTAGAGAACAGACCACAGGTAATTTTAATAACAGGAAAACCGGATTATGCCCTCAAAGCATTTGACTATGATGTAACGGATTATCTTCATAAACCCATTACAATGGCTCGTTTTGATGCTTCTGTGAAAAGAGCAGTAGCCAAATATGAGCAAATGAATAAGGTGAATGAAGATGAAGAGCATATTTTTGTTAAGAGTAATCTTAAGAAAAGAAAGGTAATCCTTAACGAAATTAAGTGGATAGAAGCTTTAGGTGACTATATAAAACTGGTTACAGATGAGGCTAATATCGTTATACTTTCAACGATGAAGGCTTTTGAAAAACAATTACCTGAAGATAAATTTTTGCGAATTCATAAGTCTTATATTGTTAATCTTGAGAAGATAGAGAAATTTAACAGTAAGAATGTTGAAGTAAGCGGCAGATCTATTCCATTGAGTAGAAACAAAAAAACAGAATTGGCAGAGGCATTAAGCAATGTTTAATTACATATAATCTACATTATAGATTATACGAACGCTTTTAAACTTAGCAATAGCATCAAAAGAATTTTGAATTCTTTTGATGTTTTTTTTTGTTTTTTGAAGAGATACGCTTTTTGGAATTTTGATCAAGACATGTTTTATGTATTGATTGCGTATACGGGCAACCGGGGGAAATTCAGGGCCCAATATACTAATTTTATGAGCAATTTGTAAAGCCTTTGCAAACCAGGCAGAAGCTTCATTTAATTTGTTGTAATCTTTATGTTTAAAGCTAATCCTTAAGATCCTCGTAATCGGAGGATATTTATATAATTCCCTTTCGTAGAGTTGTTCCTGAAACATTCCTGTATAGTCTCCTGTGGTTACCTGTTTAAGAATCTGATGGTAAGGGTTGAAGGTTTGAATTATTACTTTTCCCCTCTTTTTGGTACGACCAGCTCTGCCAGCTACCTGAGTAAGTAATTGATATGTGCGCTCATGTGCTCTGAAATCGGGAAAATTTAAAAGCGCATCTGCATTCATTATTCCCACAAGATTGACATTTCTAAAATCGAGCCCTTTCGTAAGCATTTGAGTCCCTACCAATATATCTATATCCTGATTTTCAAAGGCATGAATTATCTTAGCATATGCATGTTTACCCCTGGTAGAGTCCAAATCCATCCGTGCTACTTTTGCAGATGGGAAAAATGAGTTTAATTCCTGTTCTACCTGTTCCGTGCCAAAGCCTTTGGTGTCTAATGTATTGCTTCCACAAGCCTGGCAGCTAGTGGGAAAAGTCATATGATGTCCGCAATAATGACATCTTAATTGATTTCTTTGCTTGTGGTATGTCAGACTTACATCGCAATTCGGGCATTGAGGAGAATGTCCGCAAGTAGTACATTCTAAAATTGGAGCATACCCTCTTCTATTTTGAAACAAAATTACTTGCTCTCCCAGGTTTAGTGTTTCTGTAATTTCCTCTATGAGACGTTCAGAAAAATGCCCTTTCATTCGTTTTTTTCGATACTGACTCTTAATATCCACTAATTCCATATCGGGCATTAATACATTTCCAAACCTTCGCTCTATCTGAGCATATCCGTATTTGCCAGTTTGCGCATTGTTATAACTTTCTATACTAGGAGTTGCAGAACCTAATAGTACATTAGAATTAAATAAGCCTCCGAGCACGACTGCAGCGTCTCTGGCATGATATCGTGGCGCGGGATCATACTGTTTAAACGAAGTTTCATGTTCCTCATCTATAATTACCAGACCCAGATCTGCAAAAGGGAGAAACAAAGCAGAACGAGCGCCAATGATCAGTTGTGCTTTTGGTTTATTATTCAAAACATTGTTCCAAACCTCAACTTTTTCATGCATATTGTATTTGGAGTGAAAAACGGATATAGCAGACCCAAAATATTCAAGTAATCGCGAAATGAGTTGCGTAGTGATAGCAATCTCCGGAACCAGATAAAGAGCTTGTTTTCCTTCTCTCAGACATTCTGCAATTAGCTTTACATATACTTCCGTTTTACCGGAGGAGGTAACCCCCTTTAAGAGTGTAACCTTTTTATTAGTAAAGTTTTGTTGGATTGTATTTAATGCTTCTACCTGATATTCATTCAATTCCTTAGGCGGTTTGAGCGTCTTCGTGCTATCAAACACCACCCGATCTTTCTGGATAAAATATTCTTCAAGAACTTCTTTATTTATTAGTGCGCGAATTACCGCTCTACTCGACTTACTTTCAATTTCCAGTTCATCAAGCTTAATCGGTTTTCTTTTGGATGCCTGAAGATGAAATAATGAAAGTACAACCTGACTTTGTTTAGGTGCTCTGGTGAGTGAATTTAGCAATTTCTCAAGTTCAGGTTCTGAATTATACTTCTCACCCAGCTTAACATAGCGCACCATTTTGGGTTTGTACTGCTCATGAATTTCTTCCTTCAAAACAATGGCCTTCATTTGTAATAACCTGTTGAGAATAGGGAGTATATTTTTTTTATCGACAATTTCCATTATATCATTAACACGCAGAATGTTTTGGTATTTAAGGGCCTCGTAGACCAGGAAATCGTCATCTTTTAATTGATTTTCATCAATTATGACATCTTTATTAGGCAAAATAAGCGTTTCACTTTCCAACAAAAGGGCACTGGGTATTGCGCTTCTAAAAACTTCGCCAAGTGTGCACATGTAATAATCCGCTATCCACTGCCAGTGCTTTAATTGATTTGAAGTTACAATAGGTTGTTCATCAAGAATATCATGAATAGTTTTAGCCTCATATACCAAGGGTGGTTTGTTATGAATTTTAACAACGAGAGCCGTGTAGATCTTAGACTTTCCAAATGGTACCGCCACTCGCATTCCCGGCTTTAATTGCGCTGCTTCGTTTTCGGAAACGCGATATGTGAAATGCTTTTCCAAAGGAATTGGCAGTATGACATTAATAAATATTTCCATTCTGGTATACTGTCTATTTATT
Source organism: Eudoraea sp. (assembly GCA_013042925.1). Taxonomy (GTDB): domain Bacteria; phylum Bacteroidota; class Bacteroidia; order Flavobacteriales; family Flavobacteriaceae; genus Eudoraea. The sequence goes on along the minus strand of JABDPH010000175.1, from coordinate 1,172 downwards.
TAACCAAAACCTCATTACTGATGCTTTTTTCTCAAGTAGTTGAGCGTCGCATTTAGTTCAAATCCGAGAAGTAATATATTGGAATTCAGCCATATATAAACCATAAGAATTAATAATCCGGCCAATGCGCCATACAATTCGTTATACCTCGCAAAGTTGTCAATATAAACGCCGAACAAAAGGGATGTTAATAAAAATAAAAAGGTAGTCATTAAGGCACCATAAGAAAAGAATTTAGCCTGTTTACCTTCTCTTGTACCAAAATAGTACAAGATAGCGGTGGTAAGGTATGAGAGTAGGATGAAAAATAGTGTTTTACCAATGCGAGCCCCTGCAATATCTTTTTCTGAAAGATCATATCCCCCCGTTTGTGCAGCCCATTCATTTAGATATTGAAGAATATAGAACTCAAAGTATATATAACCAACCGCACCAACGATTAATAAGATGGAAAGAAGAAATCCAACCATCATGGCATAGGCATATTGCTTGAAGAAATTTCTGGTTAGATTTATATGGTAAGAATCCTCAAAACCGCCAAAAATTGCACTCACCCCATTAGTCATTAAGAATATGGATAAAATAAAAGCAGTTGATACCAATCCACCACTCTGCTGGTCCTTTATCTGATAGTAAATTACTTCAAAATATTCACCAGTTGCAGCTGGTAAAAATGACTCTAGAAATTCGAGAAACTGACTATCAAAATTTTCATTCCCAACGCTTACATAGGGTATAACAAAAGGGATTAATGTAAAAAGGAAAATAAGTAAGGGAAAAAGAGCCATAAAAAGACTGAAAGCAATAGAGCTTGCACGGGTTGAAAGTGCACCCTGGACTATACCTATTATGTACATTTCAACAAGATCATATAAGGAAAGTCCTTCAAAGGCAGGAAGCTTAATCTTTTTAAGTAATCTTACTACCCATTTGACTATCGGAATACTTTCCAGCTTTCTTTCTATTTCCTCCGACATCTATATTGCTTTAAGACTCAAGTCCTTGTTAAATACTGAATGCGTTAGTGCCCCCGAAGAAATATAATTTACACCGCATTCAGCATACTTCCTAATGGTATTCTCATTAATTCCGCCGGACGATTCTGTTAAGCAGTCATTTCCTATAAGTTTTACCGCCTTTCTGGTATCCTCAAGGGTAAAATTATCCAGGAG
>JABDPH010000172.1 GCA_013042925.1 Eudoraea sp. | reverse complement strand
GCATAGCAAAGGCCAACATGGCAAAAAGATTCAACATCATAAGAATGGTCAGGATGGTAAGACCAGTAATTTTGATAAGGACCTGAAAAATAAATACAAGCAGCCGGAATACGAATTCGACAGTATTATTGAAAGTGAAGGCGTTCTGGATATCATGCAGGATGGTTATGGATTTCTTAGATCATCTGATTACAATTACCTCTCTTCTCCAGATGATATCTACGTTTCCCAGTCGCAAATAAGACTCTTTGGCCTTAAAACAGGTGATACTGTATTAGGTAATGTACGCCCGCCAAAAGAAGGTGAAAAGTATTTTCCCTTAATAAAGGTTAATAAAATAAACGGAATGGATCCTCAGGTAGTTAGGGACAGGGTTTCTTTTGAACACCTTACCCCATTATTCCCTCAGGAAAAATTTAAACTGGCAGAACGTCAAAGTAACATCTCTACACGAATTATTGATTTGTTTTCACCAATTGGAAAAGGGCAAAGAGGAATGATCGTTTCTCAACCAAAAACTGGGAAAACAATGCTTTTAAAGGATATAGCAAATGCCATAGCGGCAAATCATCCTGAAGTATATCAGATTATTCTTTTAATAGATGAACGTCCTGAGGAAGTTACAGATATGCAGCGCAATGTAAGCGGTGAAGTTGTTGCCTCTACTTTTGATAAGGAAGCAACCGAACATGTCAGGGTAGCCAATATTGTATTGGAAAAGGCAAAAAGACTGGTAGAATGCGGGCACGATGTGGTAATACTTCTGGATTCTATTACGCGTCTGGCAAGAGCCTACAATACGGTTCAACCTGCTTCCGGCAAAGTACTTAGTGGAGGGGTAGATGCCAACGCACTGCACAAACCAAAAAGATTTTTTGGAGCAGCGCGTAATATTGAGAATGGAGGTTCATTATCAATTATAGCCACGGCCCTTACAGAAACCGGTTCTAAAATGGATGAAGTTATTTTTGAAGAATTCAAAGGTACCGGTAATATGGAATTACAATTAGACAGACGAATTAGTAACAGAAGAATATTCCCGGCAATAGACCTTGTAACTTCTTCTACAAGAAGAGATGATCTTCTGTTGGATGAAAATACAATTCAGCGTATGTGGATAATGCGTAAGTATCTGGCTGATATGAATCCGATTGAGGCCATGGAATTCATGGAACAAAGAATAAAACAAACTAAAAATAATGAGGAGTTTTTGATGACTATGAGTCAATAAAAAAATTCTTTTAAATTAGGGAATCCCAATGGTTATTGATCATTGGGATTTTTTATTTGGAATAGCTACAAGAAAAATTAAACGGAATTATCCCCGACCAATTTCCATCTTGTTATCTCAAATCCAACCATAAAAAAAGCCCCAACAGTTAAGTCAGGGCTCTGAAAGAACATATTTTAAAGCTTAAAGTGCGGCAATGTGCTTTGTAAGCTTACTTTTTAAATTAGCTGCTTTATTAGTGTGAATAATATTGCGCTTTGCAAGTTTATCTATCATGCTTACAACAGTAGGCAAGAGCTTTTGAGCCTTCTTTTTATCGGTTTCGCTCCTTAATTTTTTAATTGCATTTCTTGTTGTTTTATGCTGATATCTGTTACGTAACCGCACAACTTCATTTCTTCTGATTCTCTTTAATGCCGACTTGTGATTTGCCATTTTTTTATATTTTATTTATTCGGGCTTTATGTTTTTTTGTAGCCCGTAGGGGAATCGAACCCCTGTTACCAGGATGAAAACCTGGCGTCCTAACCCCTAGACGAACGGGCCATTATTTTTTAATGCTCCTGTAATAAATGAGCTTTAAGTCTTTAAACTGTTCTCATCAATTACATTTCAATATTTCAATATACTTAGTAGCCCGTAGGGGAATCGAACCCCTGTTACCAGGATGAAAACCTGGCGTCCTAACCCCTAGACGAACGGGCCATTAGATCGCATAAATGCGGATGCAAAAATACAATTATTTTTTACTATACCAACTCCATTATATTTTTTTTTGACTATGCTTAATATGCCTTAGCAAAGAGTACCCTTTGTAAAGAAGGTTTTCCCGTAACCATGCACTTACCAGCTTCCTTATTAAAGTCTAATGGAATACATCTAATTGTTGCTTTTGTTTCTTCTTTTATCTTATCTTCTGTAGCCAAAGTACCATCCCAGTGCGCTGAAATGAATCCGCCTTTCTGATCTAAAACCTTTTTGAATTCGTCATACCCATCAACTTCTGTTATATGTTCCTCCCTATAATTCAGGGCTTTCTCAAATATATTACGTTGTATGTCTTCCAGCAAAAACTCAATACGTGCAACGACCCCATCAGCTTCCACAACCTCTTTTTCCAGGGTATCGCGGCGTGCCAATTCATAGGTCCTATTCTCCATATCGCGCTGTCCAATGGCAATTCTAACGGGTACTCCTTTTAATTCGTACTCATTAAATTTAAACCCGGGTTTATGGGTATCGCGTTTGTCGTATTTTACGGAAATCCCATTATTCTGCAATTCTTTTACCAAAGGATTTATTCTTTCTGAAATTGCATCCAGTTGTTCTAAACCCTTGTAAATTGGAACTATAACCACCTGAATTGGCGCCAGTTTAGGAGGTAAGACCAAACCGTTATCATCACTGTGGGTCATAATGAGGGCTCCCATCAGGCGAGTAGAAACACCCCAGGAAGTGGCCCATACGTATTCCTGTTTTCCTTCCCTGCTTGCAAACTTTACATCAAATGCTTTGGCAAAATTCTGACCTAAAAAATGCGAAGTTCCAGCCTGTAAAGCCTTACCATCCTGCATCAGAGCTTCTATAGCATAGGTTTCTACGGCTCCCGCAAAGCGCTCACTTTCTGTTTTTGTTCCCTTTATCACGGGGACAGCCATGTGATTTTCTGCAAAATCTGCATATATATTCAGAATCAATTCGGATTCCTCAACGGCCTCCTTTTCGGTCTCATGTGCCGTATGGCCCTCCTGCCAGAGGAATTCAGCTGTGCGAAGGAACAAGCGCGTTCTCATTTCCCATCGCACTACATTAGCCCATTGATTAATTAATAGCGGAAGATCTCTATAAGACTGAATCCACTTTCTATAGGTATCCCAGATTATGGTCTCGGAGGTTGGTCTTACAATTAGTTCTTCTTCCAGTTTAGCATCTTCGTCTACAACAATACCGCTTCCGTCTTCGGCATTTTTTAGTCTGTAATGAGTTACAACGGCACATTCCTTAGCAAATCCTTCAACATGGCTCGCTTCTTTACTCAGGTACGATTTTGGAATAAACAAAGGGAAATAAGCATTCTGATGTCCTGTGTCTTTGAACATCTTATCCAGGCCAGCCTGTATTTTTTCCCAAATGGCAAAACCATAAGGTTTTATAACCATACAGCCCCTAACGCCAGAGTTTTCGGCCAGATCAGCCTTGATGACGAGTTCATTATACCATTTGGAATAATCCTCGCTCCTTTTAGTTAATTTTTTTCCCATTAAATATACTTTGGCACAAATCTTGTGACCTTATTGTCGAAATAGTTTGGTAAAACTAACTATTTTTAAAATGTTCAACAATATAAATTTAAGGCGATGATGCAATCTCTACCCCTACCTAGATTAATAATATCCGTAACACTCTTTGTTGCGGGCATATTATTGGTTTCCTGTGGTTCCTATCAGGAGGCTTCCTATTATGATAATGATGGTATCTATGCTGAAGGAAGCCAAACAGTATATACAAAGAAAAAACAGCAGCCCAAACAGCAGGAAAGTGATTGTATTTATGGCGATTATTTTGGTCAGAAAGCAGAACAAATAGATGAATTCATGGAAGGTGAAGTCTTCACGGATGTAGATGATTATTATGGAGGAGATGTGGTGAACGATAGTCTTGCAGTTGTTCCGGAAGGAAATTACTACGAAGGTTACAATGATTATGCCGGATATGCCGGATGGGGTGACAATCAATCTAATGTAACCATCAACAACTACAACACTGGTTGGGGTTGGGGTGGCGTTGGTATTGGTATAGGC
>JABDPH010000170.1 GCA_013042925.1 Eudoraea sp. | reverse complement strand
CCCTATAGATGTTGATGGAGATGGGAATACAGAAGCAACAGTAGAGGACGTAATACAGGACATAGCCCCTATTACGTCTAAAGCAGCACGTATATTTTATCCACCTTCAATAGCGGTAGATGCCTCTACAAATGGTGTAGGATATACCGTAGACCTTTACGCACAATATATAGCCCAGTTTGGAACGCCAACCGTAGCGAGCGCAGGAGCTCCCGCTGCCGTCCCAACATATGCAGCAACTGATTTATATTATTATGTAACCTATGCAGATCCTGCGGTATTTGCCAATATGAGTATCAATGCAAGTGGCGTCCTGACATATGATATCATTGGACAACCGGCAGATTACAATTCTTTAATCAACGTTGTATTTGTTGTTAAATAAAAAGACATAAAAGTTCCAAATAGGTTTGAAGACAACAAACAGATATCATCTTCTAGTCCTCAGTATTGTTATTACATTACTGGGGATTAGTGCATCCAATGCTCAGTTTTTGCTTCAGGCACCTAATAGTGGTGATGAGAGTAATTGGAGATGGTATGAGGCTTCAGATACTTCAACCGTTTTAAGTACTGATTTCTTCTATGAAACCAGTACTCCCGGGGTTTACTTTGCTACATATGACGGTACTTTATGTGGTTCCAATGCTACAGGATATTTTATATTAACAGATTGTACAGCTCCGGATAATCAGGTTACCCTCGACATTACCGCAAATGTCAGTGGTAGTGCTACGGTAAGCTGGAACCCTGCTGTTGGCGGTAATCAGTTACAGCCGGTAGTTACATCGACAACTTCGGTGGTACGTTATGTAGCCACAATAAGTAAAGCCGGTAATTCAATTGATCTTCCGGGTTTTACGGTGGTTTGTTTGCAGCAAGCTGCTACCTTAGTCGACGACTTTATTACGCTTGATGAAGATACTTCCGTCTTGGTTCCCATTTATGCCAATGACAGTGATCTGCCAACTATAGGGACCTTGACAACAACTAACCCGTCCAATGGAACTGTTACTATTAATGGTAATGGCACCCCTAATGATCCAACAGATGATATCGTAACATACATACCGAATCCGGATTATAACGGGCCTGACTCTTTTGACTATACAGTTTGCAATACTACTGGAGATTGCAGTACAGCAACTGTTACAGTAGATGTGTTGCCAATTGTAGATGCATTGCCAGATTCAATAGCTACTATAGAAGATATAGCTGTAGATATAGATGTTTTAATTAATGACAACGATATACCTACGATTGGAACACTCACGATTACGAGTCCGTCTGATGGCACAGCTGTAATCAACAATAACGGAACTCCCGGAGATCCTTCGGATGACATCATCACATATACTCCTAATCCTGGTTTTGTTGGGACAGATAGCTTTACGTATACATTATGCGATAGTTTATCTAATTGCAGTACCACCACAGTTACCATCCTTGTAAACCCGGTTGGAGTAGATCTTGATACAGACAATGATGGAATAGTAGACAGTTTTGAAGATTTGAACTTAGATGGAGATAATGATCCTACCACAAATCCAACAGATACCGATGGTGATGGAATAGCAGATTATCTCGATATAGATAGTGATGATGATGGTATTCCGGACAACGTAGAAGCGCAATCAACCGCCGCATATACGGCACCGAGCGGTATAGATGCCAATAGTAATGGTTTGGATGATGTATATGAAAATGGTGGTGGATTAGGAATTCTACCCGTGGATACCGATGGAGATGGTCTGCCGGATTATGTTGATACCGATAGTGATAATGACAATGTTCCGGATAATATTGAGGGACATGATATGGATAATGATGGTATTCCTGATGTAGTATTTATCGGATCTGACAAGGATAATGATGGCCTTGATGACGGCTATGAAGGTTATACATCTATAGATGACGATGTAAATGATGAAATTGATGATCCGTATGATATGTTGCCAAATACAGATGGTGATTCTGAATCTGACTATAGGGATACGGACGACGATGACGACCTTATACCTACCGCATCAGAGGATACCAACGGTGATGGAAATTTTGCTAATGATGATATGGATGCAGATGGCATACCAGATTATTTAGAACCTAATGCCAGTGAAGAGGACATTGAGGTATTCAATGTGGTAACTCCTAATGGAGATGGTGTTCATGATGTTTTAAGTATTAGAGGGCTGGAAGATTTCCCTGATAATACAATTCGCATTTACAATAGGTGGGGTGTACAAGTTTATACGACAAATGCTTATAACACCCAGGGCAATGTCTTTGATGGCACTTCTCAAGGTAGAGCAACGGTGGATGTGGATAACAAGTTACCGGTGGGTACATATTTCTATATCCTTGATTACGTAAATGATGATGGTGTACAGAAATCGCTGTCCGGATATATATACATTAATAGATAGACCAATGCTACAGTTAAAACATAAAAGTTATTTGCAGAGAAGCCTGAAAATTATATCTGGCCTTCTGGTTTTTCTATTAGCCGGACATCTTCATGCGCAACAAGATGCACAGTATACTCAATATATGTATAACACGGTGAGTGTTAATCCGGCATACGCAGGTTCTCGTGGGCATATGAGTATTGCAGGCTTATATCGTTCACAATGGGTAGGTTTGGATGGAGCACCAAAAACGCAAACTTTCAATATGCATACACCCTTGGGCTATAGAGGGGTTGGTCTTGGAGTATCTGTAGTAAACGACCAAATAGGACCTACATCTGAAACTTTTTTTGATATTGACTTTTCGTACACCCTGCAACTGGCAGAGGAATCTCGTCTAAGTTTTGGATTAAAAGCAAGCGCAAGTTTGTTAGATATCAGGTTTTCTGAGTTAAACCAGGATGTAACAAACCCAGGAGGACCTGATCCAACATTACAACAGGATATTACAAACAGGTTCTCACCGAATATAGGTGCTGGAGTTTATTATCATACAGAAAGGTTTTATGCGGGTTTATCGGTTCCCAGATTTTTGGAGACTTCCCATTTTGATGAATCTTCTCTATCTACAGCCAAGGAACAAATGAATTTATATCTCATTACAGGTTATGTTTTTGATATGAGTGCATTTTGGAAATTTAAACCTGCTTTACTTCTTAAAGCCACACAGGGTGCACCCTTAGGAGTTGATTTATCAGCTAACTTTATGTACAATGATAAATTCATAATGGGACTCGCTTACAGATGGGACGCTGCTTTTAGTGGATTAGTGGGTTTTCAGTTATCACCTTCATTTCTACTCGGCCTGGCATACGACAGGGAAATTACAGAATTGGGACAGGCTGCCTTTAATAATGGTTCTTTCGAAATAATTTTGCGATATGAATTCATAAAAGTAAAAGGAAACCTAAAATCTCCGCGCTTCTTTTAGAATTATCTCAGCTTTAGCTAGCTTACTTAATCAACATTTTTGATCCTCTTAACCCAGAATATTGCATAAAGGTGCTATTTTTGCTGGATGGGAAATAAAAAAGAGGAAAATGTTATTCTCGTAAATCAATTGGATGAAGAGATTGGTTTGATGCCAAAAATGGAGGCTCATGAAAAAGCTGTTCTGCATAGGGCTTTTTCTGTTTTTATTATGAATAAAAATGGTGAGACAATGTTACAGCAAAGGGCCGAACATAAATATCATTCTCCTTCATTGTGGACAAATACCTGTTGTAGTCATCAACGCCAGGGCGAAACCAGTTTGGAGGCTGGTAAGAGAAGATTACAGGAAGAAATGGGTTTTAAAACCGATTTAAAGGAACTTTTCTGGTTTATTTATAAAGCGCCATTTGACAACGGTTTAACAGAGCATGAGCTCGACCATGTGATGATTGGTTATTACGACGATCCACCTGATATAAACAAGGACGAAGTGGCCGATTGGAAATGGATGAGTCCCGAAAACATCAAAAAAGATATTTTAGATAATCCGGGATCGTATACAGTTTGGTTCAAAATAATATTTGAAAAGTTTTATGATCACCTTGTAAAGAATCACCAGATAGTATGAAAGTAAAAGTTAGTCGAAAGGCCCATTTTAATGCGGCCCACCGTTTATATCACAAAGATTGGGATGATGCTAAGAACAATCTGGTTTTTGGTAAATGTAATAATCCCAATTATCATGGACATAACTATGAATTGGTAGTTAGTGTGACCGGAGAGATTGATCCCGAGACCGGATTCGTTATAGACATGAAAATTCTGAAAGATTTGATCAGGTCTGAGATAGAAGATGCTTTAGATCACAAGAATTTAAATGTTGAAGTTCCCGAATTTAAGACGTTAAATCCAACTGCAGAAAATATTGTTATAGTTATTTACAATAAATTACGACCTCATATTAATTCAAATAAAGAACTAGAAGTTGTTCTTTATGAAACTCCTCGTAATTTTGTCACCTACAATGGATAGATCATGGGCCTGAAGGTGGGACAAGTCATACCGCAATTTTCATTGCCCGATCAGGACGGTAAGCTATTCAACAGCAATGATATAGTAGGTAAGAAACCTTTTGTAATTTTTTTTTATCCTAAGGATTACACCCCTGGGTGCACATTAGAAGTATGTTCATTCAGGGACAGTTATGAGGAATTCACCGAACTTGGAGCAACAGTCATCGGGATTAGTTCCGATTCTGAAAATACACATCGTAGATTTGCATCAAAATATAAGCTGCCTTTCAAACTTTTGGCCGATAGGCAAAAGAAAGTACAAAGTTTGTTCAAAGTAGAGAGCAAGTTGTTTAATTTACTTCCGGGCAGGGAAACTTATGTAGTAAGCAAGGAAGGTGTGATATTGATGGCCTTTAATAGTATTAATGCTTCACTACACATGAAAAAGGCTTTAAATGCGCTAAAGAAATTGAAATGAATTTATATCCGTTTAAATTTTATCCAATACTCAAAGAACGTCTTTGGGGAGGTACAAAACTGGGTACCGTTTTGGGCAAAGAACTGGAAAGTGATCTTGTTGGAGAAAGTTGGGAAATATCCGGCGTAAACGGAGACGTTTCAATCGTTGCCAATGGTTCTTATAAAGGAACTTCCCTTACAAATTTAATTCACGAATTTCCTGAAGCTATTCTTGGGAAAAGTGTTTTAGAACGATTTGGTAAGGAGTTCCCTATCCTGATTAAATTCATCGATGCACAGAAAGACCTCTCCATTCAGTTGCACCCCAATGATGAACTTGCGAGAAAGCGTCATAATTCTTTCGGAAAAACTGAAATGTGGTATGTAATGGATTCTGATGAAGATGCCGAGTTGATCATTGGGTTTAAAGAAGATGTTACTGAAGAAATTTATACTGAGAGCCTGAAGAATAATACCTTAACTGACTTATTAAACTATGAGAGTGTAAATGAAGGAGACACCTATTTTATAAATGCGGGTAAAATACACGCCATAGGTGCAGGGGTTTTAATAGCAGAAATACAGCAAACTTCTGACCAAACCTATAGGGTGTATGACTATAATAGAAAAGATGCAGAGGGAAATCTGAGGGAATTACATACAGAATTGTCGTTTGATGCTATTGATTATGCCAAAAAAAACGATTTTAAAGTTAGCTATGAGCAGAAAATTAACGCTGCTAACCCAATGGTAAATTGCCCTTATTTTAAAACCAATTTTATCAGCTTAAATCAAAATATCCGTTTTGATTTATCCAATCGGGATAGCTTTACGATATACATGTGTATTGATGGTGATGTTTTAATAGAAAACGATTTTGGATCGATCTTGATTAAAAAAGGCGAGACCGTATTAGTACCTGCTAGTAGCAGCCATATTATTTTGAATTCTGAACGAGCAAAACTTCTGGAAATTACTATTTGAAAAAGCGTACTTTTACACAAAATTATTGAGTAATGGCAAATATCAGAGAATTAAAAAAAGATATAAATTACGTCCTGGGAGATATTATTGAAGCAGTTTACATTGTTGAGGCTTCCAACGACAAACAAGGCTCCAAAGAGGGGTCTGAAATTATTGATGGCGCGATTTCTACTTTTGATGAATTAATTTCAAAAGTTAACAAAAAAGACGTTGAAAACAGGAAGGAGCACCTAAAGGGTGTTCGTAAAGAACTGGAATTAAAAGCCAGAGCCCTCGTAGATAAACTCAATAAATTACCTTAGGTATTTAGCTTTAGGATTATTTATTTTCTACCTCTTCCAGATAATCTTGCAGAGCCTTGCCATATTTGCCTTTAGCTACTTCGGGGATAAGTGAATTATTAATAGAATCCAGGTAAATTTTATTGGCGTCTGGCACCTCTTTTAAGGCTATATATGGCGCAATATGAGATTCTTTATTGTTAAGCGCAAAGTTTAAAGCATAGAGATAACCTCTTCTAATGTTCTGGTCACTTGCTTTTTGTAAGGAATCCTGAGTTAGGGAATCTTTAGGAGTTTCAGGATCATACACTGCTCTCATAATTTCGAGATTCACAGTGTTAAAACGAGACATCACTTTCCTGTATTCCTCAAGTTTTTTATGTGTTTTAGAGCCATCAATTTTAGCCTTGGTATCGAAGGTATTCCAATTGGTCTTAATCGTAATAATTCCGGGTTCGCCAAAAAAAGTAATCCTGTCATTTATATCATTATTGTCCTTTTTAGCAAGGTATAAATAGAAAATCTCAGGACTTTCAACTTCAGTTTTAAAAGTGAAGTTACCATCACCGTCAACCTTTAGAGAATCTATTACTACCAGAGTCGTATCTGGTATATGCTGAAGATAAAGTGTGCCTTTTTTTAATCCTTTTACATTACCGGTAACTGTCATCGTATTTTCAGTATCCTTAGGTCCGCAAGAAACTATTACGGCACAGCTAAGTATAGTAATTATCAGGTTCCTCATAGTATTTTAATTCTGCGGCAAATATCAATAAAGTTTATTGGAAATTTAAACTTTTGAAGCAATTTCCATAAGTAAAGCACATATATATGCACCGGCGGTACCTACAACGTAACCTAAAACAGCAAGTAAAATACCTACAGAGGTAAGTGAAGGATGAAACTCTGCCGCGACGATAGGCGCCGAAGCCGCTCCACCTACATTTGCCTGACTTCCTACCGCAAGGAAAAAATAAGGAGCCTTAACAATTTTTGCCACAAGAATCAACAATCCGGCATGTATTGAAATCCAAATTAGACCTACTGCTATTAAACCGGGTTTGTCTAAAAGGCTTCCCAAATCCATTTTCATTCCTATGGTAGCTACAAGGATATAGATAAATAAGCCACCTATTTTACTTGCTCCCGCGCCTTCGTAATTTTTAGCTTTTGTGAAGGAAAGGATTATACCCACAGTGGTTGCAAAAACAACCATCCATAAAAATTTTGAACCCAAAGAGGAAAGAGCTTTTTCTTTATTGCGTATGACTTCAAAATTTTCTTGCAGAAATTCTGAAAAATGGAACCCACAAAAATGAGCGATCCCAACTGCTGTAAATGACAAACTCAACATAATAATATAGTCATTGAGTGTTGTTATCCTGGTAATTTTTGCAGTATATTCAGAAACTTTTGTTTTAAGAGTTTCAATAGAAGAAGTGTCAGATTTTAACCACTTGTCAATTCTTGCAGACTTACCAATACCAAGAAGAATTATCGCCATCCAAATGTTTGCAACTACGATATCTACCAAGACCATATCACCAAATTTCTTAGGGTTATAAGAAAAGACTTCGAGCATAGCGGCCTGGTTCGCTCCGCCGCCAATCCAGCTTCCGGCAATTGTAGCTAAACCTCTCCATACCGCATCAAAATCGTTACCACCAACCGTTTCAGGGGAAAATATGGAGACAATTAAGATAGCGATAGGACCACCAATAATAATTCCAGCAGTTCCTGTTAAGAACATAATCAGTGCTTTGGAACCAAGGTTCATTATTGCCTTAAGATCTATACTTAATGTCATGAGTACTAATGCAGCAGGAAGGAGGTATCTACTGGCTATATAATACAGTTTTGAATTTTCCTCTGAGATAAGTCCTATGCTTGTTAAAATTGCCGGAAGCATGTAGCACATTAGCAGAGTTGGTACAACCCTATAGAATTTTTTCCAAAATCCGGTTTTAATGGAAGAAGTGTAAAATACAAATCCAAGACAGAGACATAATAAACCAAAAATTACGGTGTCATCAGTTATTGGTAAATGGTTCATGGAAGATTATTTAATTGTGAAAAGCCTTCAAATATAATGAAATTACATGGGGCTGCTCACTATAAAAATGAACCTAAATATTCAACCAATATGTAATTTTCAGATTAATGGATCTGGTCTTTGGTGCAAAACCATCTACAAAATAATTATCATTATACACCAGAAATAGATCCGAAAGAGGAGCAAAGCGCCATTGCAATCTGGAATTAATACCAAAGTTGTCTCTCTGATTGCTATATTGAATTAAAGTTGACCAGAAAATGGATTTAGTGAATGTAACTTCAATTTTTGGACTTATCAACCAAATATCTGCACTTGGGTACGGATCCGGCAGTTCAATTTTATCATACCTCATGAACATGGAAAGAAATACTTTGGGTTGAAAACGAAAAGTCATTCCACCTTCAATAGTAAAGCGGTTCCCATTAAAAAATCGGCCAATAGAAGGTTCTAGACCATATGCAAAAATTTTCCTGCGGTCCGAGTTATACTCAGCTTTAATGCTATTATAGTGATAACCTTGATTCCCGGGTAGGGGAATCCCACCATCTGTTCCCGTTGGGTCGAATTCATCGATTAAAAAAGTATACTTATTTGAGAATTCCACACTAAACCTGGATTGGTCCCTGAACCTCGCTTCCCATTGTCCTCTTAAATCATAGTCTGTATTTTTCAAATCCATACTAGGACTCCAAAGAGCTATGGGAAAGATTTGGAATGCGTGATTTTGGATAAAACTATTTCTAGGCCAAAATACCCGTTCAAATTGTACGAAGCTTTTAAGAATATCCGTGCGGCGAACAAATCCTAAATCTGATCTGAAATCTTCGTCTATATATATGAGTTTCCCCGAGATATTGTAATTTCTGGAATTGTATTCCAGACGGGCACCCGTGGCTAATTCTGTACCATTACTCTCTGGTTGAAATGACTTCTGAAAAAAGTATTTCCCATTCCATACATTATCCCTTGAAATTAAATTATATTCTATTCCGAGGACCCGGTTGTATTCGTCCTCCGGTAAGATAAAATCGTAATCCCTAAGAGACTGTCTGTTAATAAAGAAGAAACCAATGTTTGACCTAGAAAAAACTTTCTGCTGTAATGCCAGCATCATATTGTTATTAGATGGGATTTCATTCTCTTCATCTGATGCAGTTTGAAGATTAAGAAAACCCAGCCTGAGATCTTTGTTTACTTTTCCACTTAATCGAATACCACCTATAATCCTATTTTCAATAGTATTATCTGCAGTATCCTTTGCAATTCCTATTCTTCTTGAAAAGAAAGGGTTTGCATCTCTTTGATCACCAAAACTTCCGAACAGATCGTTATTATCAATAAAAAACTGTCTTTTTTCTGGAAGGGAAATTTCAAAACGAGTAAGATTAGTAACCTGGTCATCTACTTCAACCTGAGAAAAATCTGGGTTTACGGTGATATCCAGATTCATACTACTACCTATGGC
>JABDPH010000169.1 GCA_013042925.1 Eudoraea sp. | reverse complement strand
AGTTACAATTGAGAGCGTCTCTTTAGGCTTTACACCCAACGTAAGCTTCAGAATTAGGTTTTAACTTTTGTTCAGTCCGGATATTACCAGTACATGTGGAAATGTAATTGCGGCCAGGAAAGAGAATAAGAAGGGAATAAAACCCTCACTACTTCCATCAATGAAAAAAAACAAAATTACAAGTGTAATTACAGACGCTAACCAATAAATCAGAGACGATCTCACATATTTCACAAAGTGTTTTTTGGACAGATCACCATATAAATAAGTGATCTGGTCTGCCAGTGACGGGATGGCGTGCCATAAAATAAAAAATATGGCGAAAGCCCAAAGCAGAGATGCGGTGTTGAAAATAATGAAGAACACCAGTAAATAAAATAATTCAAGAAAAATATTGATTTTACTTTGTTTATATTTTATCAGATATAATGTCACAAATATAAAAGCGGATATTCCTAGTATTATCCTGAAATACGCATTATCTATATAGAACCCAATGATGTCAAAAATAATGTCACTCACCTCAGTATGATGAGCTGCAAACAATAGAAAAAGGATAACTAGTCCGTAAGCGGTATAAAAAAAGATTAGGAAAAGTTTATTGCCATTAATTTTTGAGATCCAGTGCTGTTCACCAAAATGGTATGCACTGAAAAGAATAAATAAACCCAGAGCAACGCCAGGGAGTATATAAAACAAGCCAGCTACGCTAAGTACAAAAAGGACGTAATAGGCAAGTATTCGAAAAAAATCATATGGCTTGGATTTCTTTTTAGCTTCAACCTGTAGCAATTTAATGTCATTGGCACCATGAAGCATTCCGAAGGAAAGGATCAGAATATAAGCAAGTAAATTTTCTACAGCATGCTCAAAATATACCGCTAGCCACAGTGAAAAAAAGGTGGCAATAAGAGTGGCACCCTGCAACTTCGTAAAATCTACCCCTTTATTTTCCATATTATCCAATATTGTTCAATCATTTTAACATATTCTTAAACGTTTTATGTTTAACTTTTAATTAGTTTCGCTGAACAAAATTAACTAAATAAATTCATATGGAAAATTTTTTATTATCATTCCCCTTGATTGCCAAACTAGCCACCAATGACTATGTGGGCTTTACCTTTTTTGTAGGTTGTATGGCTATGATGGCTGCATCAGCCTTTTTCTTTTTGTCAATGAACAGTTTTGATAAAAAATGGAGAACATCAATCCTTGTTTCAGGATTAATTACTTTTATCGCTGCAGTACACTATTGGTACATGCGTGATTATTGGGCAGATTTCGGAGAATCGCCTACTTTCTTTCGCTACGTAGACTGGATTCTTACGGTGCCATTGATGTGTGTTGAATTCTTTTTAATCCTTAAAGTTGCCGGAGCAAAAAGGTCTCTTATGTGGAGGCTTATTGTTCTATCTGTAATTATGCTTGTTACAGGTTTTTTGGGCGAAGCAGTTTACAGAGATGCAGCTTGGTTATGGGGCCTTATTTCCGGTATAGCTTACTTCATAATTGTTTATGAAATATGGCTTGGTACTGCAAAGAAAGTCGCCTTAAAAGCAGGAGGACCTGTATTACAGGCCCATAAAATGCTTTGTTGGTTTGTACTTGTTGGATGGGCTATATACCCATTAGGTTATATGGCAGGAACACCGGGATGGTATGAAGGTATTTTTGGCGGACTTTCTATGGACGTTGTATACAATATAGGTGACGCTATCAATAAAATTGGTTTCGGCTTAGTAGTATATAACCTTGCAGTAGTTGCTACTTCAGAGAAAGCCTAAGAGAAATAAAATTTATTTTAGATGTGCATTGCACATCAGAAAGACCGTCTTAAAGGCGGTCTTTTTACATTCGTCCAGGTACTTCTATACCGAGAAGTTGAAAAGCAGATTTAATTACCTCACCTACCTTATTTGCCAGCTGTACCCTGAAAGTCCTTATCGCTTCCTCAGACTCTCCTAAAATGGAGACTTGCTGGTAAAATGAATTAAACTCTTTGACCAGATCATAGGTATAGTTAGCAATTAAGGCCGGGCTGTAATTTTCTGCAGCCAGTTGTACGGTTTCGGGATAGATTTCTAACAGTTTTATTAATTCCTTTTCTTTAGGGTGCAATTCGAGATCCTGTTTAAGCGGATTTAAAAGAGCATTAGGGCTCAAATTGGCCTTCCGAAGAATAGATTGAATCCTGGCATAGGTATATTGGATAAAAGGACCCGTGTTTCCCTGAAAATCAACCGATTCTTCCGGATTGAATAATATTCGTTTTTTAGGATCAACCTTTAATATGTAATATTTTAACGCACCCAGACCAATGATACGATATAACTTTTGTTTTTCTTCTTCAGAATATTCATCGAGTTTCCCCAATTCCTGAGAGATTTTCGCAGCGGTGTTCGTCATCTCATCAATCAGGTCGTCCGCATCCACCACGGTGCCTTCCCTGCTTTTCATTTTGCCTTCAGGTAAATCTACCATCCCGTAACTCAGATGGTATAAATGTTGCGCCCAGGAATAACCAAGTTTCTTTAGGATTAGAAACAATACCTTAAAGTGATAGTCTTGTTCATTTCCCACAGTATAGACCATTCCGCCGATATCAGGAAAATCCTTTACACGCTGAATCGCGGTGCCTATATCCTGTGTCATATAAACAGCGGTACCATCTGCCCTGAGAACAATTTTCTCATCAAGCCCCTCATCAGTAAGGTCTATCCACACACTCCCGTCTTCCTTTGTGTAAAATATACCATTTTCTATTCCTTCAGCAATAACGTCTTTTCCAAGCAGGTACGTTTCACTCTCGTAATAGAGCTTGTCAAAATCTACGCCCAGATTTGCGTAAGTTTCGTCAAACCCATCATATACCCAGCCATTCATTTTCTTCCAAAGCGTAACTACTTCAGAATCTCCTGCTTCCCACTTACGAAGCATTTTCTGGGCTTTCAAAAGCATCGGAGCTTCGCGTTCAGCCTGTATTTTATCCATCCCCGAGGCGATAAGATCTTGAACTTCTTTCTTATAAACCTGATCGAACTTAACATAGTACAGGCCCGTCAATTTATCTCCTTTTAATCCCGTGCTTTGGGGAGTCTCACCATTTCCATACATTTGCCAGGCAAGCATACTTTTGCAAATATGTATACCCCGGTCATTAATAATCTGTGTTTTATAAACCTTATTGCCATTGGCCTTTAGAATTTCTGCTACGGAATAACCGAGCAAGTTATTTCTTATATGACCGAGGTGCAATGGTTTATTGGTATTTGGGGAAGAATATTCAACTAAGACGGCATTGCTCTCCTGCTCTTGCTTACGTCCATAACTATAATCATCCTTGATGGAATTAAAGAATTTTGTGTAATACGAATCGGAAATTACCAAATTCAAAAAACCCTTTATTACATTGAATCCCTGAACCTCATTTAGTTCACGCTCCAGATAAGAGCCTATTTGAATCCCAATTTGTTCAGGATTGCCCTTAACATAGCGAAGCATAGGGAAAACGACCAGGGTTATATCTCCTTCAAAATCCTTTCTTGTAGGTTGAAATTCTACAGTGGGTAGTGAAATATTATAGATCGAAGCCACGGCCTCTATCACCTTTGTTTGAATAACCTCCTGAATATTCATAAAATTTCCCCAATTAAGGCTGCAAAACTAATGAATTTTTAGACTTTTATAGTTCGAAGCTTTTAGTGATTACAAAAATATGCAGTTTTAGGCGACTTTTAAGGAAATTGCGTACTTCCGGAAATTTGCCTCTTTCGAAAGAATATAGAGTAAAATAAAAACAATGTTGGTAAACGTATCTTACAATAATAGTGATATTACAAGGAAAATTGATGACGAAGTAGGCAAACCTTTTACTTTAAGAGAACGTTGGGCAATGAATGGAATAGGCTCGCCCAAATTAATTATAACAGAAACAAGTATAGAAATTGGGAACCTACTCCTTTTAGATAATAATCTGAATAGCTG
>JABDPH010000168.1 GCA_013042925.1 Eudoraea sp. | reverse complement strand
CCTTCTAGCTTTACTCTTACCAATTTATCGTTATCAATAGATACTAATGAGATATCCCCACCATCACTTTGTAAGAATGGGCGAATTTCATCTAAAGCTTTTTCAATGTTAATTTTCAGTTCATCAGACGTCATGATCATTTCTTTTTAACTGCAGCGCAACCTGCCATCGTCGTTATTTTAATAGCTTCTGTTGGCGGTAAACTTTTGTTTCGCAACACAAGTTCCTGAACTACGTTCTTGGTAAGTTCTTCAAATGCTTTTTCCACAGGAGTGGCTGTTTGAAGAGCGGCAGGTCTGCCAACATCACCCGCCTCACGAATACTTTGAACTAATGGTATTTCTCCTAAAAAAGGTACATTCAGGTCTGTAGCTAGATTTCTTGCCCCTGATTTACCAAAAATATAATATTTGTTATCCGGAAGCTCCTCCGGTGTAAAGTAAGCCATATTCTCAACAATTCCTAAAACAGGTACATTAATAGCTTCCTGCTGAAACATTGCAACCCCTTTACGTGCATCGGCCAAAGCAACCTCCTGAGGTGTACTCACAACCACTGCTCCCGTAACAGGCATGGATTGCATGATGCTTAAATGAATATCGCCGGTACCTGGTGGCAAATCCACTAACATAAAATCTAATTCTTCCCAGTGCGCATCAAAAATCATCTGATTTAAGGCTTTGGATGCCATAGGTCCTCTCCAGATAACAGCCTGATTAGGTTGCGTGAAAAATCCTATAGATAAAAGCTTTACTCCAAAGTTTTCTACTGGTAACATTTTTGAATTACCATTAATATTGGTAGCTCGGGGTTTTTCAGCGGCTACATCAAACATAATGGGCATAGAAGGTCCATAGATATCTGCGTCCAACAATCCAACTTTAAATCCCATTTTAGCCAAAGTCACTGCTAAATTTGCTGTAATTGTAGACTTGCCCACGCCACCTTTCCCTGAAGCCACAGCGATAATATTTTGTATTCCGGGTATTGGTTTTCCTTTAATCTCATTAGTCTTAGGACTAACCGGTGCATCAACCTTAATATTTACGGTAATTTTTGCCTTTTCATAAACCTCCCTGTGAATTGCCTTAAGTATTTCTACTTCAGTTTTTTTCCTTGCCTGAAGGCTTGGATTGTTTATCGTAATATCTACTACAACCTCATCACCAAAAACCTGAATATTATTAATTGCACCACTTTCAACCATATTCATTCCTTCGCCAGGCGCTGTAATAGTTTCCAGGGCTTTCAGTATTTCTTTCTTATCCAACTTCATGAGCTAGGGTATTTAGGTCTTTATATAAAATGATTCTAAACAACAAAGATAAGTTATACGGGCGAAACTATAAAGTTGCGGGATTGAAAAGGACAATATCGTTATAGAAATACCATATAGGGTATAAGCAGTATTACAACTCTGAATACATACTAACTAAAGGTTCTACAATGGCAATTCTTTGGCTGGATCCCAGAAGTATTTTTCAAAATTCACAATTTGATTATCCTGTATTTCGAGGCCTTCATTTTCCAGCAATTGTTGCATTAAATTAGTGCCGTCAAAGTGATGTTTCCCGGTTAATAAACCCTTTCTGTTTACTACCCTGTGTGCAGGAACACCTTCAATTGCCCCTGCTCCATTCATAGCCCAGCCTACCATCCTGGCACTTCTGGCTGCTCCCAGGTACTTGGCAATAGCGCCATAAGAAGTAACCCTTCCAAAAGGGATCTGCTTAGAGACCTGGTAAACTTTTTGAAAGAAGTTTTTATTTTCTGGATTCATACTACTAATAAAATATTCTAAAAATGGTAATTACCAGTAAGACCATCATTAACGCGCTAAGAATGTAATTCGAATTTTTGGAAAATCGGTCTGTTCTGGCTTCTAATTTATAAAAATAAACAGTGTACAAATACAAGACCGTAAAAGTGCCACTACCGGCAGCAATTATGAATGTAAGAATATCCCAAATTTCAAATTTAATCCAGCCCGATGCATTCCACATAGCATTGAGTCCGCTATAGTATGGAATTGTAAGCAAATTAAGCATTGCAAGCAGCATTCCCTTAAAGTAACTATTCTTCTTGCTTACTTTTACTATTTTAATTTTTTTCGATTTTTCGCGCTTCGCTGAAACAAAAAAATAAAGGGCAAAAAACGCGAAAACCCCAAGTGCAATTTTAAGTAGTAAATCTATGACCTCGGGATGTCTGAATAAGTATTTAGAGATCAAAACCGCGATGTATGCCTGCATCATGATCATGCTAGAGACACCAAGACTAAACATAATGCCGTTCAGTTTTCCCTTTTTAACACTTGTTTGAGCTGCATTCATATTCAATAAACCGGGAGGAACGGTTGCCATAAACGCTGCTGAAAAGGTTACAAAAAAAAGTATGATTAGATGCGTCATTGGTCAACTGACAGTAAACTTTATATAAGTAATTGGTTTGCCTTTTTCAAGATACTGCTTTTCATAGAAAGTTTGCAAATCCATCACTTCTTTTGGACTTCCTTCGTTTCTATATACGTCATGATTTGCGTATAAAATTTCACAACCCAGGCCATGCAACATTCCCAAAGTGTACCCATGCATAAATTCACTATCTGTTTTT
This sequence comes from Eudoraea sp., assembly GCA_013042925.1. GTDB lineage: Bacteria > Bacteroidota > Bacteroidia > Flavobacteriales > Flavobacteriaceae > Eudoraea. The sequence goes on along the minus strand of JABDPH010000168.1, from coordinate 17,012 downwards.
AAGTTGATTACACCTTTATCTTTAAGTACAAACTTGTATTTATCCAAAAAAGTCTTGTTGGTTAATCTGTGTTTAGTTCTTTTATATTTTATTTGTGGGTCTGGAAAAGTAATCCAGATTTCGTCTACCTCATTTTGAGCAAAAAGTAAGTCAATCAATTCTATCTGAGTTCGTAAAAAGGCCACATTCTCCATATTCTCTTCAAGGGCAGTTTTAGCTCCTCTCCACAATCTCGCACCTTTAATATCAATACCAATAAAATTTTTAGAAGTATTAAGTTTAGCAAGGCCAATAGTATATTCGCCTTTGCCACAACCCAACTCCAAAACTATTGGGTTATCATTATTAAAAAAACTCTTCCATTTTCCTTTTAAAGCAAATTTACCCTCAATGACTTCATCCCTGGTCGGTTGAATAACATTGCTAAAAGAACTATTTTGTTCAAATCGTTTAAGCTTATTTTTACTTCCCAATATTTAAGGTGTATTATTACGTTTTAGCAAAACTAAGGAATTCTTTTAGGAGCAGATTTAGTTAGCCTGAGGCTCAGCCTTTTCGAGAGTAAATGAAAATTCAGATCCTACATCTACGACACTTTCAACATAAATTTTTTCGCCATGTGCCTCAATGATATGTTTTACTATGGACAAACCCAAACCGGAACCACCTTCTTTCCTGCTCCCACTTTTATCAACTCTGTAAAAACGTTCAAAAAGTCTGGGTAAATGTTCTTCGGGAATTCCTTCACCGTTGTCGGTTATTCTTACAATTACTTTATTTCTTATAAGATTTTCGACACTTACCTCCGTAGTACCATCATGATTTCCATATTTTATAGAATTCACTATTAAATTAGACAACACTTGCTGAATTTTATCCTTGTCGGCCCTAACATAGATTGGAGTTTCATAATTCATATCAAAAGTTAGTGAGATGTTTTTTTTGCCAGCTTTCATCTCCACAAGTTCAAATACACTTTGTATTAGTTCAATAATATCAAAGTCACTTATTTCTAAATTGAGGTCGCCAACTTCCAATTTTGTGATCAAGTCGAGGTCCTTGATTATATAAATAAGTCTTTCTACACCTTTTTGAGCACGCTGCAAATATTTTTTTCTAACCGCTTTATCCCGCATAGCCCCATCGAGAAGTGTAAGCAGATAGCCCTGAACAGTAAATAAAGGGGTCTTGAGCTCATGTGAAATATTCCCTAAAAAGTCCTTCCTATATTCCTCGCGGATTTTTAGGGTATCTATTTCTATTTTTTTGTCTTTCGCAAATTTTTCTATCTCCTCCGTCAGAGTTTTCATATCTGTTGTAACAGGATCTGCAGCAAATGAAGATGACTCCAACAGAGAAACGTCATCATAGATTTTCTTAATCCGCCTGTAGATATATTTCTCTACACGGACCTGAATGATACCAAAAGATACCGCAAAAATAAGTAGTGTTAAAAACAATAACATAAACCAGTTCTCTACAAACTGATTATTATAAAAAAGAAAAAGACTAAAAGATAATGCTAGAATAATAGTGATTAAAAGAGCGGAACGGAAAGCAAACTTGTATGACTTTTTTAACTTTTTAGCCATTATAAAACAAACTTATAGCCTACACCCTTCACAGTTTTAAAATGGTTATCCCCAATTTTTTCGCGAAGTTTCCTAATATGTACATCTATTGTTCTGCCTCCTACTACGACTTCTTGTCCCCAGACTTTATCCAGTATAACTTCACGTTTAAAGACCTTGTCGGGTTTTGAGGCTAATAATGCCAATAGTTCAAATTCCTTCCTTGGTAGTATAATCTCTTCTCCCTTGTTAATTACCTTGTATTCTTCACGGTTAATTTCAATATTACCAACCTTAAGTATATCCTCACTAAGATTTTTTTCTTCACTTAATCGTCTCAATAAGGCCTTAATCTTACTAACCAATAATTTTGGTTTTATCGGTTTCGTAATATAATCATCTGCACCGGCGTCAAAACCTGCCACTTGAGAATAGTCTTCACCTCTTGCAGTTAAAAAAGTAATTATAGTATTTTCTAGTCCCTTTGTATTTCGAATTATCTCACAAGCTTCGATCCCATCCATTTCGGGCATCATGACATCCAAAATAATTAAATGTGGAATTTTTTTCTTTGCCTTTTCTACACCTTCAATTCCATTCTTGGCTGTATATATCTGATATCCCTGAGCAGAAAGATTGTATTTGAGAATCTCCAAAATATCAGGTTCATCATCTACTAATAAAATTTTAATGTCTTGCTTTTTCATGGTTTACCGTTTGATCTATCTGATCAAAAGTAAAGATAATACTAATATGCTTTAGTTACTTAACATTGATTTAATGCTGATAACATTAATATAACATCCAGGAGTAGAATATAAGGATAGTAATAGTTCCGTTCCCGTTAAAGTGCTACTAATTATGCATTTCGTCGAATTTTAATCATTTAACAATTTCATGGGGTATGACGGAGAACTTAAATTTTTATATTTGTGATTATTAGTTTGATGAATATTGTTAATGAAGCAACTCTACCCCGTCTTATTCTTTTTTTTTATTTCTTTCAGCTACGGCCAGGAAGTGCGAAATGCTGGTGGTGAGATAGAGGGTTTTGAACTATATCCAAATCCGGTTACGACCGGTAAAGTTTATATACAAACTGCCCTGAATGCCCCGAAAAGAATACTAATCTTCGATGTTTTCGGAACTCAGAGACTTGAGACAACAATTCTAAGAAAGGAGTTAAATGTCTCCAATTTGGTTGCAGGGGTGTATGTACTACGCGTATATGAAAAAGACAGAGTGGCAACCAGGAAATTGATTATTAAATAGATTTTCTTCTCCAAAAAAAAATAGGGATAAGCTTTCTCAAAAATAGATTTTTGTTCGATGTAATGCAGATTTCATCGATGAACGTTACAGCTATAAAAGTTTACCTACAAATATTTAGTTTTCACAACAATTTCTGGTAGGAGAATGGCTATTACCTTATATTTACTGTGTTGATCCCAAATCAATATTGATGCAAAAAGCCTACTTATTCTTTTTACTGGTCTTTACTATGGTAGTTTCCGGACAGGAAAAGCTTTCACCTATTGAAGAAAAAGACCAGGAGACTTCAAATTTTACGCTCTATCCAAATCCTGCCATTGATGGCATTGTCTATATTAACACTTTAAATAATAAAAGTAAAGATATCACCGTTTACGACGTCTTTGGTAAAATTGTTCTACAAGATCGGATTTCAACAAATATGCTAAATATAGGGAGGCTTTCGCCCGGCGTTTATGTAATCCAAGTGATTGAAAATAGCAGAACAATGACTAGAAAACTAGTTGTAAAATAACATAAAAAATATATCCATTGTTGTGCTCCCCTGAGGAGCTTTTTTTATTTTAACTATTTTTGTAGTCTTCGTGTCGATATGGATATCAATAAAATTTTTGAGATTAAAACTTCATCGGAATTTAAGAAGATGGCGTTGGAAGTTTTTAATTTTCAATATGACAACAACACAACTTATCAGAAGTTTTGCAGCTATCTTGGTAAATCCAAATCGAATATAACCGCGGTAGAAGAAATTCCCTATTTGCCCATTGAATTTTTCAAATCTAAACAAGTAATAACTACCAGCCAACCACCGAAGATTGTTTTTGAAAGCAGCGGCACCACAGGACAACTTGTAAGTAAACATTATGTACTAAAGCCTGAAATTTATGAAAAAAGCTATCTGAAAACCTTTGAGTTTTTCTATGGGAATATAAAAGAATATTGCGTATTGGCATTATTACCTTCCTATATGGAACGCAAAGGTTCTTCCTTAATCTATATGGTAAATGATCTTATTGAAAAAAGTACGAATCCGAAAAGTGGCTTTTATCTTGAGAACAAAGTTGAATTATTAAAAACTCTCCAAAACCTGGATGAATCTGGATTCAAAATTATTCTTATTGGTGTTTCCTATGCTCTTCTGGACGTTGCAGAGAATCATTCAATGAATTTAAATAATACCATTATTATGGAAACCGGCGGTATGAAAGGCAGGAGAAGAGAATTGGTTCGGGATGAACTGCATGGTATTCTTAAAAATAGTTTTGGACTTGAAGCCATTCACTCAGAATATGGAATGACTGAACTTCTCTCTCAAGCCTATTCAAAAGGTAACGGGATATTTAATTGTGCACCCTGGATGTCCGTCACCATACGTGAAACAGATGATCCATTGTCTACCGAACCTTATGGTAAAATTGGAGGAATAAATATCATAGACCTGGCAAATATCTATTCTTGTTCGTTTATTGCCACACAGGATCTGGGTAGGGTTTATAAAGATGGAAGCTTTGAAGTGCTAGGCAGGTTTGATCATTCAGACGTTCGTGGTTGCAATTTAATGGCGCTCTAGTACGAGACCAAATATACCATAGATCACCTCCCAATACTCTCAGTACTTTCTGTACCCATCCACCTATCCCAAAAAGTGAAGTATAGTCCAAAGTTATAATTGAACTTTCTGTGATGCTTATCGTGATGAGTAGCTCCGATAACCCATTTTCCAAACCATTTTCCAAATTTACCGGATGGATATATTTCAACTCCAGCATGATTAATTGTTGCTGATATAGTCATAATTAGGAGAGTAAACAAAAAAGCATAAAAGTGTAATGGTACAAACATCACTATAAGTGGGAGTATAATGGCCTGCAGCACCGTTTCAAATGGATGAAATGAGAAGGCCGTAAATACAGAAGTATGTACACTTTTATGATGAATCTTATGGATGTACCTATAAACAGAAGGTTTGTGCATCCAGCGGTGAATCCAATAATAGTAGGTGTCCTGAATGAATAGCGTTATGAAAACTCCAATTGGTAAATACCATAATGGGTAAGCACTAATATCCAGATAGATAGCTGTATATCCAATGGACCACAATAAATAAATCGATATAGCAAAAAATGCAAAAATCAACCCGCTTATTGCTGACCAATACAATTCCTTAAATAACTGCTTTTTCTTTAAAGGAGAATGATCTAATATCCTTTTATCAAATTTTTTTCGGAACAATATGAAAAACGTGTAGTGATATACTCCTGAAACTATCAAAAAGCGAATGAATATTATAAGAAATAGAGTAAAAGTCAAAAGTAGCACCGCACTTAAGTCAAACAAATCAATCTCATTCATTTATAATCCCAATTTATTACTTTATAACCAGAATAAAATAATTCTTTTTACCTCGCTGAAGTAAAACATATTTATTGTTAATCAAATCTGTTTCTGTGATCAGATAATCTTCTTTTACCTTTTCCTTATTAACAGAAATTGAATTTTGTTTCAGTTCTCTCCGTGCTTCCCCATTAGAATTCAAAAATCCTGTTTTGGCCGCTAATGCCCCTATCATGTCCAGTCCGTTATCTATTTCCGATTTGGGAATCTCCGTTTTTGGAACACCCACAAAGACATCTAAAAAGGTATTCTCATCTAGACCCTTAAGATCATTAGAGGTTGATTTTCCAAAAAGAATAGTACTTGCAATCAACGCTTTTTCAAATTCTTCCCTGGAATGCACCATAATGGAAATTTCTTCTCCAAGGCGTTTTTGTAATATTCTTAAATGAGGTGCCTTAGAATGCTCTCCAATTAAATCATCAATTTCATCTTTAGATAAAAAAGTAAAGATTTTGATATATTTTTCGGAATCTTCATCCGATGTATTCAGCCAATACTGGTAAAACTTATAAGGTGATGTTCTATGGGCGTCTAACCAAATATTACCACCCTCTGTCTTTCCAAATTTAGTTCCATCGGCCTTGGTAATAAGCGGGCAGGTAAGTGCATACCCTTTACCTCCTCCAATTCTGCGAATAAGCTCCGTCCCTGTGGTAATATTTCCCCATTGGTCACTCCCTCCCATTTGAAGTGTACAATTATAATTTTGAAACAGATATAAAAAATCATACCCTTGAACAAGCTGATATGTAAATTCCGTGAAAGACATACCTTCCTTTTCATCTGGTGACAGCCTTTTCCTGACAGATTCTTTAGCCATCATATAATTTACCGTAATATGTTTCCCAACATCACGAATAAAATCCAGGAAAGTAAAGTCTTTCATCCAATCATAATTGTTAACCAATACTGCTGAATTCTCTGCCTGACTATCAAAATCAAGAAAACGCGACAATTGCTCCTTTATCGATTCCTGATTCAATCGAAGCGTAGTTTCATCTAATAAATTCCGCTCTGCCGATTTTCCGGAAGGATCACCTATCATTCCTGTAGCTCCGCCAATTAGCGCATAAGGTTTATGCCCGGCGAGCTGAAGATGCCTAAGCATCATTACACTCACCAAATGGCCAATATGCAGGGAATTTGCTGTTGGGTCTATCCCTACATAGGCAGATTGCATCCCGCTAAGTAAATGCTCTTCGGTTCCAGGCATTGCATCGTGGACCATTCCCCGCCATTTTAATTCCGAAACAAAGTTTGAAATCATTTTACAGTCTATTAAAATAGTTGCTGCAAATATAATAGAAATAGCCAGCAGCTTAACTTATTGAATAAATTTATCCAACTGAAATGAGTAATTTAGCACCATGATTTTAGTCACCGGAGGAACCGGTCTTGTAGGTTCCCATCTAATATTTCATTTGCTCAAAGAAGGTACGTCTGTTAAGGCTATTCATCGAAAAAATAGTAATATTCAGAGAGTTAAAGAGGTATTCTCTTATTATGAAGAAAATCCTGAACCGCTATTTAACAAAATTCAATGGATAGAAGCTGATCTTAATGATATCCCGGCTCTTGAATTGGCTTTTGAAGATGTTACTTTGGTTTATCATTGTGCCGCATTTATTTCGTTTGATCCAAATGATTTCTATGCTTTGCAAAAAATAAATAAAAGGGGTACTGAAAATATCGTAAACCTAAGTATTGCTAAGAAGATCAAAAAATTGTGCTATGTAAGTTCTGTAGCAGCTATAGGCAAATCTACCAATGGCCAGCTTATCAATGAAGAAAATGAATGGAATGATACTTTTGCAAATGTATATGCATCTTCAAAACATTTTGCCGAAATGGAAGTTTGGAGGGCCGCACAAGAAGGTCTCCCAATGGTAATTGTTAATCCCGGTATTATCCTTGGTCCCGGATATTGGAAAAGTGGCAGTGGGTTGCTATTCAAAACAGTAGCCAAAGGTATACGTTATTACTTCCCGGGTGGTACCGGATTTATTTCAGTGGGTGACGTGGTCAAAATAATGGTTCAACTTATGGATTCTCCTATCAAAAATGAGCGTTTTATTGCTGTGGCGGAAAATTTGTCTTATAAGAGTATTTTAGAGACAATCGCTAATGGTTTTAACAGGCCCTCCCCAAAAATAAAGTTGAAATTCTGGCAATTGGAATTTTTCTGGAGAATAGACTGGATTTTAAAACTGTTTAGTTCCAAAAAAAGGAAATTAACAAAACAAGGACTGAAGTCTTTGCGCCACCCACAGGAATATGATAACTTAAAAGTACAGGAAGTACTTAATATTGAATATGAACCGATAAAAGAATGTGTTGCCCATGCATGTATAAAATACATGGAGGCCCATTAGTCTTGCTTAGCTTTAATTAAACTGTCCTTTTTACGTTCTCCCGATTTGATAAAACGCTCTTTTTCTTTGACAATCCTGATTTCCAATTTCTTATAAATATCTTCATATTCTAAAGGCAAGGAAGCGTAATATAAATCACTCGTTACAAACTGAACACTATCAATTTTATATTTATTGTATATATATTCCATGGGCTCAAAATTCGTATTCTCCGTTACACTTGGACCCGAAGATTTAGCTGCATTTATGATGGCCAAATCATAAAGAATATCGATCATTTTCTCTTTGGATATAAGATTGATAGGCTTTTCTATGACCTCCTCTCCGCATGAGAAAAGAGTACTTATTGTTAGTATTAAAAGTAATATCTTACGCATAATTATCTGTCAAAAGTAAGTCTTTTGGCATTTCTGAAACTTGAAAATTGCCCATTATTATACGCCAAATGTCCATTTACAAAAGTTTGTAAGACTTTTGTTCTGAAGCTGGTGCCATCAAAGGGCGACCAGCCGCATTTATATAAAATATTATTTTTATCAACCGTCCATGCTGAGTTCATATCTACTATAACCAAATCTGCATAATAGCCCTCTCTAATAAAACCGCGTTTTGCTATTTGAAATAGCTTAGCAGGGTTATGGCACATTTTTTCAACCACTTTCTCTATAGTAATATATCCATCCAAAGTTTTTTCTAACATAGCAGCTAGTGCATGTTGTACCAGGGGGCCACCAGAGGGCGCGTTCATATAAAAGTTCTGTTTTTCTTCCAAGGTATGAGGTGCATGATCCGTTGCCACAATATCAATTCTGTCATCCAATAGAGCCTGCCATAATTGATCTCTGTCTACAGAAGATTTAACAGCAGGGTTCCATTTAATTAGCATTCCCTTTTCCGAATAATCCTCATCAGAAAACCAGAGATGATGAATACACACTTCTGCAGTAATCTTTTTTTGTTCTAATGGAATGTCATTTCTGAAAAGCCCGGTTTCTTTGCCCGTAGAAACATGGAAAACGTGCAATCTGGCCCCAGTTTTCTCAGCCAGGGCAATCGCACGGGAGGAAGAAAGGTAACAAGCCTCCTCACTTCGAATTAAAGGATGATATTCCACAGGTATATCATCTCCATATTTTGCCCTGAATTTCTGCGTATTTTCTCTAATGGTTTTCTCATCTTCACAATGGGCAGAAATAACGAGTTCTGTATTCATAAATATTCGTTCCAGAACTTCCTCATTATCCACCAGCATATTTCCTGTAGAAGACCCCAGAAATAGCTTTATTCCTGAACAGGCATATTTGTCAAGCTTTTTTATTTCCTCAAGGTTGTCATTGGTCCCACCAAATAAGAAAGAATAATTCGCATATGAATTCTTTGAAGCCAATTCAAATTTTTGCTCTAATTTTTCTATTGTGGTCGTTTGGGGATTTGTATTAGGCTGTTCCATAAAGGAGGTTATACCACCAGCAATCGCTGCCCTGCTCTCTGAAGCAATATCCCCCTTATGAGTAAGTCCGGGTTCCCTAAAATGTACCTGATCATCTATTATTCCCGGTAAAACAAAATTTCCGCCTGCGTCGAGAATTTCTGCCCCATCTGAAGAAAGATTACGGCTAATTTTTGTTATAATCTCATCTTGAATTAAAATATCTGACTCAAATTTTAGCCCTTCATTTATAATTACAGCATTTTTAATGAGTGTTTTACTCATAACTTAAACTTTAGTAAATAAACTTCTAAATTTCATATTAATTACTCCAAATATGGCTTCCCAGATAATTGAAGTACTCATCTTGGATTTTCCTTTTTCCCGATCTGTAAATATGATGGAGACCTCTTCAATTTTAAATTTTTTCAGGTACGCCCTAAATTTCATTTCAATTTGAAAAGCATATCCGACAAATTTTACAGTATCCAGGTTGATAGCTTCTAAAACGTTCCTCTTATAGCAGACAAAGCCTGCTGTAGGGTCATGAATTCTCATTCCGGTAATTAATTTTACATAAAAAGAAGCTCCATAGGACAACAAAACTCTATAAAGTGGCCAATTAACCACATTTACACCCTTCTTGTAGCGAGATCCAATTGCCAAATCTGCACCGTTCATACAAGCTCTGTATAATCTTTGAAGGTCAGAAGGTCTGTGTGAAAAATCGGCATCCATTTCAAAAATGTATTCGTATTTTCTTGCCAATGCCCATTTAAATCCATGAATATAGGCTGTTCCTAAACCAGATTTCTCTTTTCTTACTTCCAGAAATAATCGCTCGGGGTATTTCTCTTGCAATTCAATGACCTTGGTGGCAGTGCCATCCGGAGAATTATCATCTACTATTAGGATATCAAAATCCTTCTTAAGATGAAAAACCTCATCTATGATAGCCTCAATATTTTCAATTTCATTAAACGTTGGAATTATTACTAGGCTATCTGACATTTGGTTTTTGGCTATTTTAACAAAAATACTACTTTAAAAGGTCTGGCAGAAAATACGAAAGCCATTTTATCGTTTCTTTAAGGGAATTAATTAGTGCTATTATTTGTAATTTTGAAACGAATCGGCAACCGGTATGAGACTTAAACTACCCAGAATTTTTCTTTATTTATTAGCATTAATTTTTATACTAAATATATTACAAGCTCATTTTACTGAGCTGATATTTGACGAAGCATACTATTGGTATTATGCACAAAATATGGCATGGGGATACTTTGATCATCCGCCAATGGTTGCTCTGATTGTAAAGATAAGCAGTCTTTTTTTTGGAGGAGAGCTAGGGGTTAGATTTATAAGCACTGTGCTTTCTGCCGGCACTTATTTAATTCTTTGGTTTCTGTTTGATAATCAAACCAAGAATAAATACGTACTCCAATATTTTGTATTGGTCTTCTCCATGACCCTTGTGCATGCTTATGGATTTCTAACACTTCCAGATACCCCATTACTTTTCTTCACTGCATTGTTTTTATTAATATATAAGAAATTTTTGAAGTCGCCTTCCGTTGAATTATCCCTTATTTTGGGACTTGTAATGGCTGCTTTAATGTACAGTAAGTACCATGCATTCCTGGTTATATTCTTTGTATTGCTATCTAATCTTCGCCTTGTCTTTAACAAATATGCCTGGCTTTCTGTACTAATTTCATTGATTTGTTATACTCCCCATTTTCTATGGTTATTCAATAATGAATTTGTTACTATAAAGTACCATTTGTTTGAAAGGCCAAACAGGGCTTACGAATTTGGAGATTTTACAGTAGCCTTCTTTATTAACCTTATTGTGATATTCGGATTAACATTTCCATGGATATACAGAGCTTTGTTAAAAACAAAAACAACTGACAAATTCAACAAGGCTGTCCTGTTTTTAATCTATGGAATAATTGCATTCTTTTTCATTTCCAGTTTTAACAGACGTATACAAACGCAATGGTTAATTGTTATTTGTATCCCCATGATTGTAGTGGTATACAATAAAATGCTCGATGATAAGATTACCCGAAAATGGGTCCACATCCTCGGAATAACAAACATTGTAATATTATTGTTCCTTAGAATAGGTTTAATTTATCCCCCCCTATTTCCCATTGTTTACGAATCACACGGAAATAAAGATTGGGTAAACAATATTAGTTCGCAAGTGGGATCAATTCCTGTAATATTTGAAAATTCCTACACCGAGGCACCAATGTATTCTTTCTATTCAGGTAATACCTCCTATTCACTCAATAATATAACGTACAGGCAAAATCAGTTTACTATAGACAACTCTGAAAACCTCGTTCAAGGTCAGAAGATAGTTTATTTTTCCAAATTTATGGATGAAGGTGACATCTCTTATTACGATGCAAAAGGGGATAAACATTATGGTATCTATATAGACAATTTTGAATCTTATAGAAAGTTGAGAACCATTATTCACGAGCCTGTTGAATTAGTGGAAAACAAATATGTAAACTTTAGAATATACAATCCATATGAAATGGATATAGAAATATCAAAATTAGAATTTGGGGTGGTATTCCTTAACAAATACAAAAACTTCAGAGAGGTAAAAAAATCTCACGCCAGTCCATTGCAAGAAGGAATTCGCTTACTCAAATCTAAAGATACCACCAGCTTTAAAATTTTAATGCCAGAACCAAAAATCAATGACGCGTACTTTTTTAAAATAAGTATTTCTGAAAACGGACTTTATTGGGGTATAAACGGGGAAAACGTTAAATTGCCATAATGGAACCAGTTGAAAGAGTAATAAATAATATAGATTGGATAACGGTCATTATCTTTTCCAGCGTTCTATGTATAGTTATTGCGAAGAATCTATTTTATAATAGATTTTTGAATTTCATGATACTGCCTTTTAATAACAAGTACATATTTATGTACAATAAAAAGGATAAACTGATAAATTGGTTCAATATCTTTTTTACAATATTCCAGCTTCTAAATTTTTCACTTTTTATCTATTTGGCCTCAAATATTTTGTCTAATTCAGAAAATGACCCTTATCCAATGGTTTTTTTAATTATTCTGGGATTTCTGTTGATATTTTTATTTGGAAAAATTTTTCTTCAAATCGGGAGTGGTTTTGTCTTTAACAATAATAAGATAATATCCGAATTCATTTTTAAGAAGCTTTCCTACCTTAACTTCAGTAGTATCATAATGTTAGCAGCCAATATTATCCTCACTTATGTATTGAATGATTCTAAAATTGTTGTATTTGCCAGTATTTTTCTTATCGTGGTTGTTAATGTTATTGGCTGGATAACGATTATAAAAAACTATCAAAAAATAATCTCAAGCTACTTTTTCTATTTTATTTTGTACCTTTGCGCTCTCGAAATTGCACCCTTTGTAATCATTGCGAATTATCTAAAAGACCAAGGTATATGAAGATAAAAACGATTTTGGTGTCACAGCCAGAACCAAAAATGGAAAATTCTCCATACCTAAGGCTAATTGAAAAGGAGAAAGTAAAGGTAGACTTTAGGCCATTTATACATGTTGAAGGGGTAGATGCCAAAAACGTAAGACAGCAAAAGATTGATCTTAAAGATTATACGGCAATAATCCTAACAAGCAGAAATTCAGTAGATCATTTTTTTAGAATAGCTGAAGAAATGCGCTTTAAGGTACCAGATACCATGAAATACTTCTGCCAATCTGAGGCAGTGGCGTACTATCTTCAGAAATATGTTGTCTACAGGAAACGAAAAATTTATGTGGGCAAAAGAAATTTTAGTGAATTATTTCACTTGTTTAAGAAATATAAGGAGGAATCCTTTTTACTGCCTTCTTCAGATGTATTAAAACCCAGTATCCCTAAATCTTTAAATGAATTGGAAATTAATTGGGATCGTGGCATTTTCTATAAAACGGTTATAAGTGATCTATCAGATCTAAGAAATGTATATTACGATGTTCTGGTGTTTTTTAGCCCATCGGGAATAGAATCATTGCTTAAAAATTTTCCTGACTTTGAGCAAAAAGATACAAGAATTGCGGTCTTTGGGAATTCTACTGTTGTCGCGGCAACTGATGCAGGCCTTCGGATTGACATAAAAGCTCCGACCCCGGAAACTCCGTCCATGACGATGGCTTTACAGAAGTATATTACCAGCGTCAATAAAAAATAAAAACTTACTCGGTTCTGAATCAACGATTAATTGCTTGTTAGTTGATCACTTGAAATTTCTATATGCCCGATATCCCAACAGCAACCAACCAATAATTAAAAGAAGCCCCCCAATTGGCGTGATAATGCCAATTGTCCTAAAATCAAATCCGGTAAGGTCATTTGTGGCTAACATATAAATTGAAAATGAGAAAAAAACAATTCCCGCAACAATGAAATAATAAACCAGTTTCTTCTGTTCTTCAGGAATACTTTTCACACTTCCAACAACGAGTAATAGTAAGGCGTGATACATTTGATAAGTTACGCCTGTCTTAAAAGTATCCTGCGCACTTGCAGATACTAGTTTCTCCAGACCATGAGCCCCAAAGGCACCCAGTATTACAGCCAGTGCCGCAAAGAAAACCCCAGTACAGAAAATTGTTTTGTTCATAACTTAAATAACCATATTTTTTACAAATGTAACAATTTGATACCTTAGTCCTCACAATACTTCAATTAGAAAACAAATTACATGTTACGAAAAATACTGGTCATTGGGGCGGGCAAATCAACCTCCTATTTGTTAGACTACTTTTTGGAAAAAGCAGATTCAGAAAATCTGCATTTAACTATTGGGGATCTGAACCCCAAGATAGTTTCTGATGAAATAAAAACCCATCCCTCATGTGAAGTTATTAAGTTGGATATTTTTCAGGATGATGAAAGAAAGACGGCCATTAAAAACTCGGACATTGTAATTTCAATGCTCCCGGCACGCTTTCATATGAAGGTTGCTGAAGACTGTATTCAATTAAAAAAACATTTGGTTACAGCCTCTTATATTAGTGAAGAAATTAAAGTCTTAGATGCTTCTGCTAAAAAAAATGGCTTGGTATTTATGAACGAAATAGGTTTAGATCCAGGTATAGATCATATGAGCGCCATGCAACTTATAAATAGAATAAGGGACAAGGGAGGTAAAATGTTATTGTTTGAATCATTTACAGGCGGCCTGGTTGCACCGGAAAGTGACACTAATCTATGGAATTATAAATTTACATGGAATCCCCGAAATGTTGTTATTGCCGGACAAGGGGGAGCCGCCAAATTCATACAGGAGGGCACATACAAATATATTCCTTATCATAAACTATTCAGGCGAACCGAATTCATGAAGATAGAAGGTTACGGGACCTTTGAAGCATATGCTAACAGAGATTCCTTGAAATACAGGGAAGCATATGGCTTAGAGAATGCACTTACACTCTTCAGAGGTACAATGAGGCGTGTTGGTTTCTCTAAAGCCTGGAATATGTTCGTTCAACTGGGCATGACAGATGATAGTTATACTATAGAAAATTCTGATGGAATGTCCTACAGGGAATTTACTAATCTTTTTTTACCCTATTCACCAACCGACTCAGTTGAACTCAAACTAAGGCATTATCTTAAAATAGATCAGGATGATATTATGTGGGAAAAACTGCTGGAATTAAATCTTTTCGATTCAAATAAAACTATTCATATAAAAAATGCTACTCCGGCCAAGATGCTCCAAAAAATTTTGGAAGACAGTTGGACCATGGCATATGACGATAAAGATATGATCGTAATGTATCACAAATTCGGATATGAATTAGAGGGCAAAAAACAACAGCTTGATGCCAATATGGTAGTAATTGGTGAAAACCACACACATACAGCAATGGCCAAAACTGTTGGTTTACCTGTGGCCATTGCCACCTTACTAATACTAAATAAAAAAATTACAACTCCGGGTGTACAAATTCCTATTTTGAAAGAAGTTTATGAACCTATCTTAAAAGAGCTGGCAACGCATGGAGTAGTTTTTAAAGAGTATAAAAAACCCTATTTAGGGTATAATCCTGATTCTGTGGCGGGTTAATATTTGAAACTAATTTTGGTATCTTTAGATATTAAATGAAAGCCAGTTCATGAAGCCAGGTAATGAAAATATAAAAATTGATGGGATTGATAAAAAAATCCTAAGATTCCTTATGCAAGATGCTAGAAAGCCAATATTGGAAATTGCCAGAAATATTGGAATCTCCGGAGCTGCAATTCACCAAAGATTGCGAAAACTGGAAAAGTCTGGTCTAATAGCCGGATCTAAATTTATTGTAAACCCAAAAGTTTTGGGCTATACTACCATGGCATATATTGGTATTTTTCTGGATAAGGCAATGAGTAACCTTGTAGCCGTTAAGCAATTGGAAAAAATACCTGAAGTCCTGGAATGTCATTACACTACAGGTAATTGGTCTATCCTTGTTAAAGTTCTATGCAAAGACAATGAACATCTTATGCATTTGTTAAACAAAAAAATTCAGCAGATCGAGGGTGTTTCCAGAACAGAGACCTTTATATCACTGGATCAACAAATAGATCGTCAAATTACTATTTAGTAGCTCAGGAAGATTGGTATTGCGAAACTAATCTCTTCCCCCGAATACCTGAAATCCCCAGTATACCAAGGATGCCAGAGAGCCAATTGCAGCAACAACGTATGTTCGTGCAGCCCATTTTAAGGAATCTTCAGAACCCTTGTATTCTTCCTGTGAAACAATATTCTTCCTTTTTAACCATGCTAACGCCCTGTTGCTCGCATCATATTCAACGGGAAGTGTAATAAAACTAAATAAGGTAGCAAACCCCATCATGATCAGTCCTGCCACAGCTATATAAAACCCGAATTGTCCTCCTTGCCCCTCTGATGAAGCTGCCAGTATAAGCCCTCCAAAGACTACCCAAGTAGACATCCCTGAAGTAACACTAACTACAGGAACTAATTTAGAACGTATTGAAAGCCATTCATAAGCCTGTGCATGCTGAACTGCATGACCGCATTCATGGGCTGCAACAGCAGCTGCAGCAGCATTTCGCTGGTTATAAACCCCTTCACTTAGATTAACAGTCTTTGTTTTTGGATTATAATGATCCGTCAGCATTCCTGGTGTAGAGACTACTTTAACATCCCTTATGCCATGATCATTTAACATTTGCTCCGCAATTTCCGCACCGCTCATACCATTGCGCAAATGTACTTTGGAATAATAGTTAAACTTCCTTTTCAACTTGTTGCTTACCAGCCAGCTCACCAGGGCAATAGCACCAAGTAATATATAATACATTGTCATAATTTCGTTTTTTGCTAATTTAAAAGTATATATTAAATAACAAAAACCCGGCCAATATTGAGCCGGGGTATATTTACTGACAAAAAGTACATTTACACTGTTAGCTCATCCCATTTAAAAGCTTCCAAAATCTCCTTATAAACTACTTCCCCATGTACAATATTCAGTCCTTTCTGTAAAGAAAGATCTACTTCACAAGCCATTTCCCAACCTAAATTTGCAAGTTTAAGGACGTAAGGCAATGTCACATTTGTAAGAGCCATGGTAGAAGTATGAGGTACCGCCCCGGGCATATTAGCTACGGAATAATGCACCACATCATTAATTATATAAATGGGGTCTTCATGAGTAGTTGGTCTTGTTGTCTCCACACACCCGCCTTGATCTACCGCAACATCAACAATTACAGTTCCTTTGCGCATGTCTCTTAACATATCCCTCGTAATAAGTTTAGGTGCCTTTGAGCCTTTTAGAAGTACTCCACCAATTATGAGATCATGAGTTTCTATATGCTTTCTTATATTGAATTCATTAGAAAACTCTGTTACTACATGACTGGGCATTACATCATTTATATATCGAAGCCTCTTCATATTCACATCCAAAATTGTAACA
>JABDPH010000164.1 GCA_013042925.1 Eudoraea sp. | reverse complement strand
TTTAAAATTTCGAGATAAAGTTCTTCAGGATAGGAGGGTCTATACTTTTTATAAGATTCAGAAAGATGTGAAAAATGATCATGTACCTCCTTCATAGAATGTTCATGAAAATATTTTAAAGAAGTTTTTTTATTATATCTTCTTCAGAGATTCCTTCGGCTTCTGCCTTGTAGTTCTTAATTATTCTATGTCTTAGAATTCCCATGGCCACAGCCTGTACGTCTTCTATATCCGGGGAGAATTTGCCCTTAATTGCCGCGTGGGCCTTGGCCCCCAAAATGAGGTTTTGAGAAGCTCTGGGTCCTGCTCCCCAATCCAGGTATTGCTTTACATAATCTGAAGAAGTCTCCAATCCTGGGCGAGTGCTGCTAACTAATTTTACCGCATAATCAACTACATTATCCGGAACAGGTATTCTTCTGACCAGATGTTGTACCTCCAATATTTCCTCGGCATTGAACAAGGCATCAACTTCAGGGAATTCATCATTGGTAGTAGTCTTTACTACTTGAGTTTCTTCCTCAACAGAGGGATATTTTAACTCAATGGCAAACATAAATCTATCTAACTGTGCCTCCGGCAGAGGATAGGTGCCTTCCTGCTCAATTGGATTTTGTGTGGCGAGAACAAAATATGGTGCGGAAAGTTTGTGTTGTACTCCCGTTATTGTCACTGCCCTTTCCTGCATAGCCTCTAAAAGAGCTGCCTGTGTTTTAGGGGGTGTTCTATTAATTTCATCTGCCAGAATAATATTGGCAAAAATGGGGCCTCTTATAAATTTGAAATTCCTATTCTGGTCTAATATCTCACTGCCCAAAATATCGCTGGGCATAAGATCTGGCGTAAACTGTATTCTTTTAAAATCGAGCCCCAGGGTACGGGCAATTGTATTGACCATTAAGGTTTTGGCTAAGCCCGGAACACCAATTAACAGTGAATGCCCTCCGGTATAGATAGATAAAAGAATTTGGTCTATTACCGAGTCCTGACCTATAATTATCTTGGCTATTTCTTTCCTTAAAGCCTTATGTTTGGCTACTAAATTATTGATTGCTGTAACGTCAGACATCCGGTTATTCCTTAACCCATTTATTGGCAAATTCACAATCTCTATTTTCCCCGCCTACACTTACATAAGTTTCTGCGATATGATCGTTAAGCCATTTCCTGATAGTATTAAACTGTTTATCCCTTAGTGCCAGTTCCTGAATTTTTATATAGTCCTGGGCAAAATTCGCCTCATGTTCGTCATATCTATTTGTCACCTTCAAAATCTTATACCTTGGAGGTCCTCCGGTTGGATCCTGTTCAAGCGTAGGCTGAGATATTTCATTATCCTTTAAGTTCCTTACCTGGTTATACAGTGATGGATCCATCTTAGTTAGTTCAAAACGCGAATCAAAATTAATAGGATTTCTTAGTAAGCCTCCGTCAAACTTTGTTTCTTTTTCATCAGAAAAATTCAAGGCCGCTTCCGCAAATGTATATTTGCCTTCTACCAGATGCTTTCTTATTGTATCTAACTCAACTCTTGCCTTGTCAATAGAAGCTTGTGGAATCTCTGGCTGCAACAGAATATGTCGTAAGTCCAGTTCCTGACCTCTTATCTTTTCAATATAAATAATATGGTATCCGAAAGAAGTTTCAAATGGATCTGAAATTTCTCCCTGACGCAGGCTAAAAGCTACATCCTTAAATTCTTTTACAAAAGGCGTTTCCCTCGTCATACTATAAAAACCCCCTTTAGACTTGGAACCGGGATCTTGTGAATACAAAATAGCTTTTACACTGAAGCTCGCATCATTATCTTCACAATCTGCTTTTATCTCATTTAGTTTATTTATTGTTTTTTGCTTTTCCTCCTCAGGAATTTCAGGAATCTTAACTATCTGCGAAATTTCAAGTTCTGCTCCAAAAACAGGTTTTTCATCTTTGGGAATTTTATTGAAAAATTGTCTTACTTCCTCGGGTGTAACTTCTATTTCACTGATAATTTTTTGTTGCATTTTCTCCGACAACATTCTCAACTTATTAATATTGTACAATTCTTCCCGGAAATCTTCAACACTTTCTTTATTGTAAAAATCTAGCACTTTCTGCATAGAACCTACCTGCTGAACCAATTGTTGCATTTGGCGGTCACTTGTGGCATTTACCTCATCATCAGATACTAAAATACTATCCTGCACAGCCTGATGCGCGTATAGGCGGTCTTCCATTAATTTTCCCAATAAACCACAGTGGGTAATATCGTCCATAGCAGCACCCTGGCTACGAAGGTCTATCAGTGTTTTTTCAATATCAGAATCCAGGATAAGGTAATCTCCAACTACCGCTGAAATCCCATCGAGCTTTATTTTCTTAAATGTGTTGGTTGTATCTTTTTTTATATCAGCATCAGCCACCATAGGAGGTTCCGGTGGTTCTATTTGAGTATCCGGAATAGAATCATATTCCTGTGCATGCATACCGATAAAAACCATAAAAAAGCATAAAACACTTAGTATACTGTTCCTATTTTTCATAAACTTCAAATACTTTTTCCTTAGTTGCTTCATCTATAATTTCTGTTTCCAGTTTTCGTATATAGTCCAATTTTCTTCTATTAAGAAGTACCTGTCTTATTCGCGGTTCGACGTAAGAGAGTGGTGCAATTTCATTGACCTCAAGCACATCGTTTATCTTTGTCAAATATACCCCCATTGCGTCCTCCAATTCAAAAAATTGTGATTTTTTTAAGTATCTGTCCTCATTATCACTATTCAGGGGTGGGATTTCTTCTATAACCCGTGAGACAGGTACCCAAAGCGAATCATTAAAATTCAACTTTTTAAATTGTACCCCAATGGAATCCAAATACCTAATATCTTCCTGATTAAACCGCCTTAAACTTTCGGTCACTTCTTTGGTATTTAGAAATTGAAGAGGCAATTGAATAAACCTGAGTTTAATTATTTTTTCTTTAAGCTTAAAATTCTCTTTCTCTTCTTCGTAAAAACTGCG
>JABDPH010000163.1 GCA_013042925.1 Eudoraea sp. | reverse complement strand
TTGTCTTTTTGATTAAATACTTCCTTTTCCTCTTCAGAAATATCTACAACTTTTTTAGAGCCAGAACATTGTACAATAAATAATATTAAAACCAAACCGGTAAAAATTTTAATCAAAATTTTAAAATTCATAGTAGTAAAATATATATAATAATGTACAAAAAAAACCATTTGCTAAAACAAATGGTTTTGTTAATTAAATCAGAAAAGACAGAATTTTATTTTCCAAAAAGACCTCCTAATAAGCCCCCTATACCGCTTTTCTTTTTAGAACCGCCCATGACCATTCCTGCAACATCATCGAGAATACTGCCATCTCCATCCGTATCCAATAGCGATGTAAGAAGACTTTGGTTTTGTTCCGGTTGTCCACCCAACATACTACCCAAGAGATTATTCATTCCACTCGCATCACTAACTTTATTTTCAGAAGTTTGTTTGGCTAATACACCCATAACAATCGGTGCTGCAATTTTTAGGATATTGGCTATGGAGCCCGTATCTATTCCTGAGCGCTGGCTTAAAGCATTCTCAACATTTGCTTGTTTTCCACCAAATACATGGCCTAATATACCCGCTCCATCGTCCATTACAGATTGGTCTACACCTCCACTGAAAAGTCCTCCTAAATCATCCAATATACTGCCGTTATGCTTAGATGATAAAGCGTTCATCAATCCCTGGGCACCTTCTGGTGAAGCTACATTTTTTTTCATTGCTCCCAACAGTAATGGCATAGCCATACTCAATACATCTGCTGTTTTGTTTTCAGCTTGTCCGGTTTGACCAGCAACTCCGCTTATTACCTGTTTCCCTATTGGACTGTTTAATAAATCTAATAATCCTTCCATTTTGATTAGTGTTTTTTAAATAATGTAACAATGTACAAATTCTAACTATTCCAAAAGAAGTGTTTTTAGAAATTAAATTCAAAAACTATGATCTTTTAAAGTTTATTTCGGAAATATGGTATAAGTTCATGTTCTTTAATGATTATTGGCACTGCTTTCATCTAAGCTTTTTGGAACATGCAAAATAAATTTTGGCGACTATTTGTGAAATCGAACCTCGGTTAAGTTCCACTTTTTATCAGTTTAAGGGGTATACACTAAAATAATATGCTCTGTTTTTAGTTATCTTTGCGTATGAATTATTTAGAACTTCCGCCTCAACCCCATCCGTTAGTTTCTTATTTGCGCGTGGGCAAACTTTTGTACTGGTCTTTAGTGTTGTTTTTATTGGAATCCTGGTTCTACTGGGTTCAATTTGAGGCTTCTTTAGAACAATCTTCGCTCATTTGGGTGGCTTTTTGGTTTAGTTGTTTTCTTTTTTCTTTTGTTCATATATTCCTTGTGATAATGGACGGTTGGTCCAGATTTCAAAATTATAAAAGAGCAAAAGATCTTTTTTTTATTCATGGATTCAATTCCAGGATACCCGAAATGTACCTGGGTTCAAAATGCCAGCGGAACGCTGCTATAGTGGCTGCAGAAGAGTTGGGTTATAAAGATGAAATAATGGACTATTTTCACGGTAGGGGAATAAGATGGTATCATTATATACCCTATTTTATGCTTCATGATCCATTATTTTTATTTCGAAATTACTTTTGGGAAAGGACTTTTCTTGAAAAGGTATATGAATCTAAATTTGACTACAGGAGACTACATCTGGAGCGCGCATTATGATACTTGAAGCCAGGAATATTAACAAATCCTATGGTTCCCTTGAAGTTCTGAAAAATGTAACTATAGAATGTCACAAAGGCAAAATCTATGGACTTATCGGGGCTAATGGTGCCGGAAAAACTACCTTATTTCGTATTCTATTAGGACTTATTAAACAAGACACCGGTACGATAGTAATAGATTCTGAAGGTATTAAACCTATTGGAGGTATTGTTGAGAAACCGGCTCTCTATGGATATCTTTCTGCATACGGCAACTTAAAGGTTTTTGCCCAGATTCAAAGATTAAAGCTTACAAAAGAATTGTTTTACCAATCCATGAATCAGGTTGGGCTTTCACCAGAGCGATCAGATGCAGTAAAAAATTATTCCCTGGGGATGAAGCAGCGCCTTGGTTTGGCTATTGCTTTATTAAATAACCCGGACTGTATTGTATTAGATGAACCTTTTTCGGGTTTAGATCCCATGGGAATTTCAGCACTTCATGAACTGATTAAAAAGCTTAGCGGTGAAAATCATATAACGATAATTATCTCGTCTCATATAGTGAGTGAATTAGCAGATCTATGCGACATTCTTTATGTTCTCAATGACGGAGAAATTATTAAATCGGGATCAGCCCTCAGGTTGCTCAAGGAAAATGTTACCACCTACAAAATTGTCGGAAAGAATTTGGAAATATCTGAAGTATTAAAAGGTACCGATGCCGTTTTTTTAAACAACTCGGTTCTTGTTTCTGTAAAAAATTTGAATATTTCTGAGGTTCTGCAAAAACTGGTAGAAGAGGGGGTCGAAGTCACGTCATGCATCCCACAAACAGATTTAAAAGCCTTATTTGGCAGGGAACGAGTATGATATCATTAATCCGTTCAGAGATTTATAAAATTAGCAAGCAAAGTAAAACACTCTATGCGCTTGCTGCCATACTAATAATTGAAGGATTTGTTATTATGAGTGCCTATTATCAGGGTGCAGGTATAATAGATCTCTTGTTGGATAATCTTAAAGACTCTTTTGAGTTCAGGGGAAATCTGTTAAATGGGAACTTAATTATTTACCTGATTTTAAATTCGTTATGGTTTCATGTCCCATTAATACTTATGATTATTATTTCAGGGTTTTTAACTTCAGAATATAAGGACAAGACCATAGAGACAGTGATGCTTCAACCGGTTAACAAGTTATATTTTATATTGAGTAAGTATATCGTTTCAATAGCATTTACGCTTTTAATTGTTCTGATCCTGGCAGTTAGTACCTTTTTCATTTCGTATTGGATTTTTGGATATGGGGATTTAGTTGTGTATTTAGATGGATTAAATTTTTTTAAATCAGATGAGGCATTTTACCGATTGATAAACGCATTTTTATCCGGTTCAATAACTATGATTTTCTTTTCGGTGGTAAGTTTAACACTTGCAGTTATTTTGAAGGATGCTACAAAAACATGGATTGTAGCTGCTATTTTTTTGATATGCAGTAATCTGTTGTTAAAAATGGACTTTAACAATGATATTATCAATGAATTATTTTTTTCTAAACTAACTGATAGCTGGCAGTATTTTTTCTATTACGAAATACCGTATTCAACCATTTACTTTAAAAATTTGTTATTGTTTGGTTATTCCATTCTGGTTATGATAATCGGAATACTAATTTTTAAACGAAGGGACATTCAATGATGAAAAAATTTTATTTTTTGTTGGTTTTGCTGGCAAGTCTGAACTTTATTAGCGGGCAGAAGATTGATAGTGATCTGGTTTTAATAAAGCAGCGCATGGATTCAATTAAGTCATATGAAGCGCAAATAAAGCTTGATGTAGATATCAGTTTTATAAATATGCCATCAAAATATGGGAAAGTTAAATATAAACAAGGTGAATCTACCAAGGTTACTTCACAGGATTTTATAATGCTTCCGAAACGGGGGTTGGATCTTACCTTAAATGAGCTCTTTCAACATCCATTTATTACTGTAGACAGAGGAGAAGATAAGCATAAAGGCGTTAATTGTAAGGTTATCAATCTTATACCCACCTCTTCAAAATCTGACTTCTCTATTGCCACTATTTTTATGGATACCAAAGCAAAAAGAATAGTGAAATCTGAAATTAGCACGAAAATGGAAGGAGTATTCACTACCTCTCTGGACTATAAAAATGATGTTGATGTTCTTCCTATTGCAATTGAGGTTCAATTTGCTGTTAATAGCATAAAAATACCTCTGCGTTTTCTAGGGAAAGAAACTGAAGTTGATCGTAAAGCTATTAAAGAGGAAGGTTCCAAATCTGGTAAAATCTTTTTAACGCTATCGGAAGTTCAAATTTCAAGATAAATTCCTGGATCATTATTTAAAAATCTCCCTACTAAAGAATTGGTTTTTTTCTAAGGCCTAAAGCAAAGGTTAAGCATTCTTTTTGTTGCTCCGGTTTATTTTAATAGTGCAATAATTTGATTTGCCAATTCCAGACCAATCCGATCTTGAGCCTCAGCAGTGGCGGCACCAATATGGGGAGTAAGTGAAATTTTAGAATGCATGAGAATTTTAATTTCAGGAGAAGGTTCAGATTCAAAAGTGTCTAAGCCCGCAAATGCAACCTTCCCACTCTCCAATGCTTCAATGAGAGCAACTTCATCAACAACTCCGCCTCTGGCTGCGTTAACTATACCAACCCCGTTTTGCATAATTTCAAATTCCTTTTTACCTATTATATATTCCTTTTGTGCCGGCACATGAACCGTAATAAAATTTGAATTTCTCAATACTTCTTCCTTAGTCTTATTTTCAAAATTAAAACTAACGGATTGTCCATCAAAGAAAGGTACTTTAATAGTTGCGGAATCTATAAATGGGTCGTGGAATATAACATTCATGCCAATTCCAATTGCAATTTTTGCAGTAGCCTGTCCTATTCGTCCAAACCCAATTACTCCGAGAGTTTTACCACGCAACTCAATGCCTTTGGCATAGGATTTTTTTAATTTTTTAAAATTACTGTCTCCTTCGAGAGGCATATTTCTATTGGCATCATACAGGAACCGAACCCCGCCAAACAAGTGAGCAAAAACCAATTCGGCTACAGATTCTGATGAAGCGGCCGGCGTATTAATTACATGTAAGCCTTTTTCTTTGGCATAGGCCACATCAATGTTATCCATGCCCACACCACCTCTGCCAATGAGCTTTAAAGAAGGGCAATTATCTATTATGTCCTTACGAACCTGAGTAGCACTTCTAACCAGAAGACCAACAATATTATTTGAATTGATATAATTTATCAGCTGCTCCTGAGCAACTGTAGTTGTAATTACCTCAAATCCGGCTTCTTCTAAGGCTGAAATTCCATTTTGTGATATCCCGTCGTTAGCAAGTATTTTCATCCTCTGATGTTCTTAGTTAAACTTTATAATTGTTTGCTGCTTTTATCAAGTATTTATCCTTTTCTTTCCAAATCGCTCATTACATCAACTAAGACTCCCACGCTTTCCAGTGGAAGTGCATTGTACATTGACGCGCGATAACCTCCTACAGATCTATGGCCATTTAACCCATTAATCCCTGCCTCTTTCCACATTTCATCAAAGGTATCTTTAAGAGATTCGTCTGTTAACGTAAATGTTGCATTCATATTAGAGCGATCTTCTTTTTTCGCAAATCCATTAAACAATGGATTAAGGTCAATCTCAGAGTAAATGAGACCGGCCTTTTTTTCATTTATTTCTTCAATCGCGGCTATTCCGCCCATATCTTTCAACCATTGAAGTGTAAGCATAGATACGTAAACGGCAAAAACTGATGGAGTATTAAACATACTGTCCTTGCTCAAATGAACCTGATAATCTAACATAGAAGGAATCTTTCTTGAAACGTGTCCTAGAATATCTTCCTTTACGATTACTAAAGTTGTGCCCGCAGGGCCCATATTCTTTTGAGCTCCGGCGTAGATGACATCAAATTTCGAAAAATCCATTTGCCTTGAGAAAATATCAGAACTCATATCGCAGATCAAGGGAACCTTTGTATTTGGAAATTCTTTTATCTGTGTTCCAAAAATTGTATTGTTAGAAGTGAGATGCAGGTAATCCAGATCATTAGGAACCACAAAACCTTTTGGGATATAGTTAAAATTTTTGTCTTTTGAAGAAGCAACTTCTGATACATCACCCAACATCTTTGCTTCCTTTATTGCTTTTGAACTCCAGGTTCCGGTATTTATATATCCCGCTTTGTTCTCCAAAAAATTATAAGCTACCATAAGAAACTCTAAACTGGCACCGCCTTGTAAGTACAAAGCCTTATATCCTTTGCCTTCCAGTCCCAAAAGTTCAAGGGCTAAAGACCTTGCTTTTTCCATAATGGCAACAAATTCTTTGCTGCGATGTGATATTTCAATCAATGAAAGGCCAATACCATCCAATTCAACTACTGCCTCTGATGCCTTTTGCATTACTTCTTTTGGTAATATACAAGGGCCTGCACTAAAGTTATGTTTTTTCATTTTTAACCTATTTTTTAGAGGTCCTAAAGGTCATAAATAATAACCAAAAACTAATCAGGATTATAGATTATTTTCCATTAGGTTTTTAACAGGAATTCCACAGTGTCAATACCATCTGCATAATCCCATAGATCCGGTTTTTGGGTTTTACCAAAGGGGATTGAATTTTCCATTATATCACTTCCAACAATACACTGAATCTGATCTCTATCCTCTGCAAGTTTTATTTTCAATTCTTCAATAGTTGAGTATCTCTCATAAAATGCTGTACCAATAGGGGAGGCATATCCCATATCTTCTTTTAGTAGGAAAAAACCATTATCCAGAAACTGGAATTCACTCATCAGATAGACAGCTTTATTATAATCATAATTATTTGCATATTTATTCTGGGCCATTAAATTTTGATATGTGCTTATACTATCATAAAAATTATCAAAACTGTAGTCCTGAGGTACAAATAATTTAGAGACATTACGGCAACCTAATCCGTAATAACGAAATATATCTTCTCCGAGCCCATTAAGTTGTTCTTTAGTTTCCTCTCCTGTAAGTATGGCAATGGAATTTCTATTTTTTCTAATGATATTGGGTTTATTGCCAAAGTAATGAGCAAAATAGCGAGCAGTATTATTACTTCCTGTAGCAATGACAACATCAAATTTTGTTAACCTGCCCTCACTAAAGGTTATTTCATTAGCCAGTTCGGGTTCAATATGTATTAAATAATTAGCAATAAAGGGCAAGAGAATATTATCGCTCGATGAACATTTTGTGAGAACACGGTTCCCACTTATAAGGGCGGCAACAAAATCATGGAAACCGACAAGAGGAATATTTCCTGCCATTATTACCGCTACTGTTTTGTGCTTATTAGTCGTAAGTGAATAATGTTTTAACCATGAATTAAGGGTTCTTTCCGTAAGCTGCTCGGCCCATGCCTTTATAGCAAACATTACTTGCTGTTTTGTAAACCAACCATTTTTATGCCCTGCTAAATTGATAGCATTATCAAATCTTAGATGCCATTCATTGCTTTCATCTGCGGAACCTGAATTGGCCAAAGAAATTTCGGCAAAATTCCTAAGAAATTCGCCAAGTTTAACAAAAGCATTAAATCGTTGATCTAGTGTGGCCATTATATTTGTGCAAGAGTGTTCTAGGATTTACCTTTGCGCAAAAATATGCATGCCGGAACATTGTAGCAACAATAAAGGCAAGTATATTGCATATTAAAAGAAAAAGAAAATTATGGCGATTATTATTACTGACGAGTGCATTAATTGCGGCGCTTGCGAACCCGAATGTCCGAATACTGCAATATATGAAGGTGCAGATGAATGGCGTTATAAAGATGGAACCTCTCTGAAGGGAGAGGTAGTATTGCCCGATGGAAATGCGGTAAACGCGGATGAGGTACAGGAGCCAATTAGTGATGAAATATACTACATTGCCCCGGACAAATGTACTGAATGTATGGGGTTCCATGAAGAACCTCAATGTGCTGCAGTTTGTCCTGTAGATTGCTGTGTGCCGGATGAAGATAGAGTAGAAACGGAGGATGAATTATTGGCCAAGCAAAGATTTATGCATCCCGAATAACGAGGGTCTTTTAGTTATTTTCGATCATTTTCGCTGCTAATTCTTTAATTAGTTTTGCGCAGACCATTCCTGTTATATCATTTATATCTCTTGTTGGATTGTATTCCACGATATCGGCACCTAATATGGGAACATTTATGGCCTGTATGATATTTAGAACCTCGCGCGTACTTAAACCACCAGGTTCTAGATGGGAAACACCCGGAGCATAAGCAGGATCTAACGCATCCATATCCAGAGATATATATACCGGATTTTTTAGTTTTAAGGAGGTTGCTTTGTGAATTTGTCTCATTTCTATAGTTTCAACACCATATTTTTCTGACTGTTCGCGCTGATGCGTTGAAAGTGTCCTTATGCCAATTTGAATTAGTCTATTGATCAATTTTTCTTCCATGATCCTTGCAAACGGACAAGCGTGCGAAAATTTATCTCCTTCAAATATGTCATATAGGT
>JABDPH010000126.1 GCA_013042925.1 Eudoraea sp. | reverse complement strand
TTATAATTTATTTTTCGATATTATTTTCGACTAATAATTAGCATATCATTGGAAAGTTTATCCTATTCTTTCCAGTTCTCCCATTAGATATCGAGCAGAGTCAAACCTATAACCTGTTTAATTTTTGGATTTGTAATAACTAAAGAACTATGAAATATAATACGATTATTATCGGAGGAGGCTTAGCCGGCCTGACTGCCGGAGCTACGCTTTCAAAATTTGGAAAGAAAGTACTCCTTTTGGAGCAACACTACAAACCTGGTGGTTGTGCAACTACCTTCAAGCGAGGCGATTTCATCATTGAAGTTGGCTTGCATGAAATGAGTGGCCTGGCAGAGGGCGGTACTCTTAAGAGAATTTTCAAAATGCTCGATGTGGACAAACACGTTCAGTTTGAGAAGGTACCCGAATTCTATGGTGTCCTTTCAGATAATGAGGACTTTGTTTTTCCACATGGTTTTGATAAAGCTACTAAAGCCCTTGTCAGCAAGTATCCTGATGAGAAAAAGGCCATAAAGAAATTTATGAAATTGATAGCGGGTATTAGAAAGGAAGCACACAGTTTGCCTCGCAATCCATTAGTAAGCAAATTGATATATCCTCTAATGCCCTTACTTTACCCCAACTTGGTAACGGCAACACGACACACGGTGGGGTCCTGGTTAGATAAACACATCAGAAATGAAGGTCTAAAACTTGACCTTACAGCGCATATTGCTTACTGGGGCGATGATCCGTACACCTTGTCTATGTTCTACTTTGGCCTGCCGTTCTCTGGTTTTATTGAAAGCGGAGGTCATTTTATTAAAGGAGGTTCACAAAAGCTCTCCGATCATCTGGCTGCATACATAGAAAAGCATGGCGGTACAGTACTATTAGGGAAAAAAGTAGAGAAGATCATAACTGAAAAAGGTAAGGCCTCGGGAGTCACATTTAGAGAAGTTTATAACAAAAATGAAGAGCCTATTACTATTACCTGTGATAATGTGGTGGCTAATGCACCCATGCCAACAGTGCCTGCTTTACTCGATGAGCCTTACGCAAGCGCTCTTAAGCAAATGATCGGTTCGAACCCTGATTCAGTCTCATTATTGTGTATGTACTTTGGCTTTAAGGAAAAACTAGATCGTTTTGGTGTTAAATATTATTCAAATTATATACAAGGGGATGATATAAAAAGTCTCAAAGATGTACATCCGAATCAGCTAGGTGATTGGAAAAAGCGCAGTTTCATTTTTGTAGATTATGAAAAGGTCGATGCTGGATTGGCACCATCGGATAAAGCTGCAGGTGTGATCTGTACTGTAGCTTATCTGAAAAACTGGGAAAACCTTAGTCATGATGACTACAAGGCTAAAAAAGAGGAAGTAGCCCAGATCTTAATGCAGCGCCTGGAAGAGAAGTTCCCGGGTATTTTGGAAAGCATAGAATATTACGAGCTATCTACCCCGAAAACTATCAAGCGGTATACCTCTAATCCCAGTGGAGCAGTTTACGGTTTTGCTCAAACCTTGCAATTAACAGCTTCTAAACGATTTAGAAATAATTTCTTGATTCCAAACCTCTATTTCGCGTCGGCTTGGGCTTTTCCTGGCGGTGGCTTTGAAGGTAGCATTACGGGCGGGTTTTTGGCTGCCTTGCAGATGAATAAAGACAAAATATGGTCGGAATGTGATGACGAAAAGTATGTAGACCAGAGAGTTGTTGCCCTTTCAGAGCGCAAAAAGTTAGATGACAAAACGCTCGAATTGAGCTTTGAAAAACCTCCCGGATTTCAATGTCAGAAAGGACAATATTCCATTCTCAATCTCACAAACCCTAAAGTAACCGAGCTGGACGTACGCTATCGCTGGCTTGCTGTTAATTCGAATGGTGAAGAAGATCACTTAAAGTTTCAAATTACATTGGATGGCAGCAGTTTTTCTAAAAGTTGTGAGGGTATCGATATTGGCGATCAGGCTTTGATATTTGGTCCTATGGGCTAGTTTAATTTTGTTATACCAACATCTAAAACAATGTATTATGAACGGAGCAATTTTTTTCTCAGGTAAGTACGGTAGTACAGAGCAATATGCCAACTGGATTGGCGAAGCCACAGGATTTCCTGTATTTGACATTAAGGATCCCAATGCCGATCCGTCAAAGTACGAGTATTTAATATTGGGCAGTTCAATTCTCTATTTTAAGCTGTCTATCCGAAAATGGGTAAGGGCAAATTTACCTATGCTTAAAGACAGGTCCAAAATCTTGTTTTCGGTCTCCGGTGCCGGGCCAGGCGATAAACTCAACAGATGGGTTGCCAATTCCCTTCCTTCCGGGCTGGCTTCACAATTGGAGCATGTAGGCCTTCCAGGCAGGTTGGACCATTCGAAAGTTAGTTGGTGGGTTCGGAAGATGCTTTGGATAGGTTCCCTAATAAATCCAGATCCCGAAGCCAGAAAAGATGAGCGTTATGGGTTTGACTATGTTGACAAAGAAAGCATTGAACCTATATTAGAAATAGTAAGGCAATTCAAACGCAGTGAAGTGTCAGTATACCAATAAGTGAAATCTAAGTTCTGATAGAAAATTGAAATGTCCAATGGTTAAATTCAGTAATGATGGATAAAAAACTAAAAATAGTAGCAATCTGCGGAAGCCCGCACAAAGGGAATACTTACAACATTCTTAAACTGCTTAAACAAAGTAATTCCGAAATAGATTTCAAGATTCTTATGCTTTCTGAATTAAACCTGATGGATTGCCTTGGTTGTTATTCATGCATCAATATTGGAGAAGAAAATTGTCCTCTTAAAGACGATCGTGATATGATCATCGAAGAAATGAAAGCTGCTGATGGTACTATATTTGCGTCTCCTACTTATGCTAGAACCATTAGCGCGTTGATGAAGAAATTTGTAGAACGAACAAGCTATCTTGCTCATAGACCAATATTCTTTGGAAAATACGCCATGGCGCTTACTACCTGTGCAGGATTTGGGGCCGACCTAACCTGTAAATATTTAAATGAAAACTTCACTCAAAGTGGATACAGCTTCCTGTCATCCCTGGAACTTAAGGTAGCAACAAAATCTAAAAATGAAACAGATCATAATCGTTTGCAGGCATTAAATGGATATGAAGAGCTTCTTAATGCAATTAAGTCACATGAGAAATTCGAACCTTCATTAGGCCAATTGGTGTACTTTAATATCTTCAAATCTATTTCAGAATGGAATAAATTGAAAGGATGGGCTGATTACAAGTTCTACAAGGACAAGAAAGATTTCTATAATGACATCAAAATTCCCTTTGTTAAGAATAAAATAGCTAAGTGGATTGCAGGAAGAGAAACTAAGAAGTTGATGGCGAATAGATAGCGTTATATAAATACAAAAATCATTGAAAAAGAGCGGTAAAAAATTTAATTATTAGGAAGAAGTTTTTTCATATGCAAGGCACATGAAATTCAAATAATCCTGTTTCATGTTAACTGTGATCTTTAAATTTAGAATGAAATAGTATTTTTATAAAATGAAACAAGAATATTTGAAATCATATTCAGAGAATGGTTACGCAATCATTCGAAATTTCTTTGAGAAGGAAGAAGTAGAAGAACTGAAAAAGGAAATTGACTTAGTTGCCCTAGAAGCAGAAAAACATCATACCAGCTATCGGCATAAAAACTTATTATACGTAATCCAAAATGATCAAATGCTCGGTAAAGTATTACGCTTTTGTCAAAGGCCTTCCTACGGTAATAAGGTATTTGAAAAATATCGAACCGACCCTCGCTTTTTCAAATTACTTAGACCGTTACTTGGCGAAAACATCAAACAAATCATCAATCAAATAATTTGGAAAAC
>JABDPH010000156.1 GCA_013042925.1 Eudoraea sp. | reverse complement strand
TACCTGTAGTAGTCGGGTTTAAAGGGCCCTTGAACTTCAACACCAATATAGGATGCCTGATCTTTTCGTAATTCCGTTAGTTCAGCACCCAAACGCGCTAAATGCAGTTTAGCAACTTTTTCATCTAAATGCTTAGGTAGCATATATACTTTGTTTTCATAGTTATCACTATTATTCCAAAGTTCTATTTGCGCCAGGGTTTGATTCGTAAATGAATTGCTCATGACAAAGCTTGGATGACCTGTGGCACATCCCAAATTAACCAATCGGCCTTCAGCTAGAACTATAATGTCCTTTCCATCAATGGTATATTTATCTACCTGAGGTTTAATCTCATCCTTAGTTTTACCATAGTTGCCATTTAGCCATGCCATATCTATTTCGTTATCGAAATGCCCAATATTGCACACGATAACTTTATCGCGCATAGCTCTAAAATGTTCTTCCTTGATTATGTCTTTGTTTCCGGTAGCAGTAATCACAATGTCTGCGTTCCCTACTACGTTATCCAGTGTTTTTACCTCATAACCGTCCATACAGGCCTGTAATGCACAGATAGGGTCTATCTCGGTAACTGTAACTATAGCTCCGGCCCCTCTGAAGGAAGCTGCAGTGCCTTTTCCAACATCACCATAACCGGCAACAACAACACGTTTTCCTGCCAGCATAGTATCCGTGGCCCGGCGAATAGCATCAACCGCACTTTCTTTACAACCGTATTTATTGTCAAATTTTGATTTGGTAACCGAATCATTCACATTAATGGCAGGCATTGGCAATACTCCATTTTTAAAACGCTCGTACAGTCTGTGAACTCCGGTTGTTGTTTCTTCTGATAGGCCTTTAATTCCTGATGTTAGTTCAGGAAATTGATCTAGTACCATATTAGTTAGATCCCCACCGTCGTCCAGGATCATATTCAATGGCTTCCGTTCTTTACCAAAAAATAGAGTTTGTTCAATGCACCATTCGAATTCCTCTTCATTCATACCTTTCCATGCATATACAGGTATTCCGGCAGCTGCTATAGCGGCTGCGGCATGATCCTGAGTGGAAAATATATTGCATGAACTCCAGGTAACATCTGCACCCAGGGCAGTAAGTGTTTCTATCAATACAGCTGTTTGAATTGTCATGTGCAGACAACCGGCAATACGCGCACCCTTGAGGGGTTGTTCTTTTTTATATTCTTCACGTAATGCCATTAGCCCTGGCATCTCTGCTTCAGCTAATTTTATTTCTTTTCTTCCCCATTCTGCCAATGAAATATCTTTGACCTTATATGGCACATATGGTATAGTCTTGGTTTGCATATCTTTTTTATTTTTTACATTCGTCTAACAGAAATTCTGTAAAGAATTTCAGGAAGCAAAGGTAATGAAAACCTAAAAAATAATATGCCTCTTTACAAAACTATAGCAGTTAGTCCGAGAATTAAGTTATACATCTGGAAGATTACTGAATCTGAACAGGAACTTGCCTTGAATATTAAGCTTACCAATGCATGCCAACTCCGGATGGATGGTATGAAATCTGAATTGCACAGGAGGGGATTTTTAAGTATCAGGCACTTAATGGGGTTAGCGGGCTATGTTGACCACGATCTGTTTTATGATCAGGCTGGAAAGCCACATTTAAAAGATGGAAAACATATCTCAATTACACATTCATATCAATTTACGGGAATAATCATAAGTCAGGCTGATGAGGTTGGTATTGATATTGAGAAGCAACGCGACAAAATAGCCATCATTGGACATAAGTTTACTACTATGGAAGATTATGCGGGCATTGAAAGTCCGATAGAACTGGTTAAAAAACTTACCATTATTTGGGGTGCAAAGGAATCTCTCTATAAGATATATGCCACACATGGGCTAAGCTTTATGAATCATATATATATTAATGATTTTAAAAAGACTGATAGTTCTACAACAGGCGTTATAAGGTATGACGGTTCTCTGACTAATTATGATATTTCTTTTCTCGAATTTGAAGGATTTACCTGTGTATATGCAATTAAAAATGAGGTTTAATTAGAAACCTGGCACGAATTTAATTTACAAACTATGGATATATCTGTTGAACTTACCTTATCACCACTTCAGGATAATTATGAAGAGTTAATAATAAATTTTATCAAAAAAATACGGGATTCAGGGTTTACTATCAGGGAAAACGCTCTTAGTACACAGATTTACGGAGATTATGATGATATAATGAATTGGCTTAATATAGAAATTAAACTTGCTTTGGAATTAATGGAAAATGGTTTAATGTTCATCAAAATTGTAAAATCAGACCGAAGCAATTATGAGCCAAATTTTTGATTGGGTTTTTGCACAATACCAGGATACCCCAACATTTATAGTCATTCTTGAAATGATAGGGGTTGTCTTTGGAATTTTAAGTGTGTGGTATGCGAAAAGAGAGAATATCTTAGTATTTCCAACCGGGATAATCAGCACAGGTATTTTTGTGTATATATTATGGGTATTTGGATTATTAGGTGATATGCTCATCAACGCCTATTATTTTTCCATGAGTATTATTGGTTGGTATTTCTGGACAAGAAAAGTAGATGCAGACCATTTTATCCCTATTACCAGAACGAACAGGCAGGAGAAAATATGGTCTGTATTGCTTTTTGTTGGAGCCCTTGTTTTTGTTTTTCTGGTCTATACCTTATTTGATAAATTTAATAGTTGGACGGCCTATGTAGATACCCTCACTACGGCCATTTTCTTTGTAGGGATGTGGCTTATGGCCAAAAAGAAACTGGAAAACTGGACCTATTGGATTATTGGCGATATAATCACAGTTCCGTTATATTTGTATAAAGGACTAATTTTTACATCGCTTCAATATTTATTATTTACCATAATTGCCATTTACGGCTATATGGCATGGAAGAAAAACTTAAACAAAAGCCCGCTGACATTATTAAAGTAGTACTTTTTGGACCTGAATCTACCGGAAAGACAACCTTAGCCAAGGACCTTGCTAATCACTATAAAACCGAATGGGTGCCGGAGTACGCCCGAGAATATTTACAGGAAAAGTGGAATAAGGAACAAAAAACCTGTGAACCACATGATTTGATCCCTATTGCAGAAGGTCAAATGCGTTTGGAAAATTATTTGACAGAAAAAGCAAACAAGCTTCTTATTTGTGATACAGATTTATTGGAGACTAAAGTATATTCTGAAGCTTATTACCTGGGTTATTGCGATCCTGTTTTGGAAAAATACGCTTTAGAAAATTCATACGATCTTTACCTGCTTACTTCCATAGATATTCCCTGGGAAAAAGACGATCTTAGGGATAAACCTAATGAAC
>JABDPH010000155.1 GCA_013042925.1 Eudoraea sp. | reverse complement strand
TAAAAAAAAGAACAACAATTAGCTGAAGTGAAAATTTATGCATTATCTTATGATCAAAAATTTGGAATTCTCATTGGCCATAACGGAGTGCGGGGTAGCTTTTGGGAAATTAAAGTTTTGTTGTGTTCTTAGGGGGTACGAAGTCTTATTTATGTGAAAAACAATATCCCCCTCTAATACAATCAATTGTGCATCCCTAGGGGAAGTGTGTTCTGGAAATATCGTCCCTTTTTCCAAACTAATACTGAGAATCTCCAATGTATCGGTATTTACTATCTTTTTTATTTGCAATTTGTCAAAGGGCTGATCCGCTATTTGATTTCCTATTGTATAATTCATTTCATATTAATTTAAAAAAATAATGGTTAACAGAATTGAACGGGCGTAAAATGACCGCATACCATTAACCATTAAATTGAATCTTTTTAATGCACCTTAAATCTAGTCAACAACTCGTTCCAAGAGTACAATTTTCCATTATTCTCGGTTTCAATATTCTCAGCTTCTACCCTAGATTTGAAAGCTGACAAGTATTCGCCCATAGGACTAGGAATTTCCTTACTAATTAAAAAAGTAGCTTTTTGGGCATCGATTAATTCGCCCGGTTCCTGTAAATTATTAACCATATAAAGTGCAATAGATGCCGTATCAACGTCCTTTAAATGGTTCATCATACATTCCACCGCATCAAATTTAAAAGCTTTCCCTTTTTTTGTTACTATTTGCGCAGCATGTTGTTTGTCTACAATGGTCATTGAACAAAAATGACAGCCATCAGAACCATAATTAATTGGTTTTGGACTCACTTCACATGAAGCGAAAATGAACAGTATTAAACTTACGAAAATAAATCTATTTATCATTAGCCTTTACTTTTATCGGCTTTGTCGAGAAAGTATTGCTTTTGGGTTGCCATGCTTTTTTACCTACAAAAAAAGCAACGACCGTCAATAGCATTCCCGTAAACATCATCCATGCACCAGTAGACGGCAATGAGGTCACGTCAAAATTAAGCATTTTAGTATGCCCTAAAAGGGGTGGTTTATAACTCATAGGAGTTCCATCAGGATTAGTGAGTTTCATGATCGCATTAGGATCCAGATTGGTACCGTAATCTACCATCCAAGCATTAAAATCATACATGCCTAATACGCCCAAAATACTCATGAGGATAAACCATCCTATAAACCATTTATAGTTAAATACCTTAAAGTACCCAAGTAGCCCTATCAAAACACCAAGGGCGATCATTCCTCCAATTATTGTTGGAAAAGTACTGAACTCCCACATATCTTCAGGTTTTGGCAATGTACGCATGCCAATATAATGGTTAAGACCATCAATGTTCTGAATATCAAATTCGCTAACTCCCTTGATACCATCAATAAAAATGTTCATACCCAAAGGTTCCGGGTATTGAGGTGCTCCCAGCATTATGTTCCAGAGTGGGAAAACGTACAATCCCAAAAGAAACAACGGACCAATAATCATTAGGATACTTGCTTTTTTCATTATTTCTACTTTTTGATCGTTTACAAATCAAATTTTACTTTAAAAGGTTACTTTAATATGAGAATAAAGCGGGCAAGTCCAAGACACAGCCCGCTTTTATTAGTAATATAAATAATAAGCTACCCAAGCGCTTTTATTCGCCCAAAGAGTAGGAAATGTCAATATTTGAATTAGCAGGGGACACTCTAACATAACCTTGCATTTCTTGGTGTAAGGCAGAACAAAAATCTGTACAATAGAATGGCCAGACCCCAACTTTTTTAGGTTCCCATAACGAAGTCTTGGTTTGTCCCGGCATTACTAAAATTTCGGAAGTTCCCTGACCAATCATTGAGAAACCATGTGGTACGTCAAAATCTTGCTCGTGATTAGTGATATGGAAATATACCTTATCGCCTACTTTGATACCTTCGATATTGTCAGGTGTAAAATGACTTCTTATAGTAGACATATAAATATGTACTTCATTCCCTTTACGTTCTACACGCGCATCATCGGCAGTAAGGGTAGCATATTCATGCTTGTTTTCATCCAATCGATAGATTTTTTTAGAATTTGCTGTCAATAAATCGGCCGGACATCCCGCAGCATAATGAGGCTCACCATGGGTTGGGAAATCATAAATCAATTCCATCTTTTCTCCTGAAATATCATAAATCTGGGCAGAGTGCTCCATTTCAGGACCTGTTGGTAGATACCGGTCTTTTGTAATCTTATTCATGGCTACCACATACTTACCAAAAGGTTTTCTGGAGTTACCACCAGGAATCATCAAATGACCTACGGAATAATAGGTGGGTTTTCTATCAACAACTTCCCAGCTTCCTACTTGCCATTTAACAACTTCTGAAGAAATAAAGAAGGTAGTATACGCATTTCCTTTACCATCGAATTCGGTATGTAGTGGGCCTAAACCTCCACTTTTAACAGTACCAGCTAAGACCTCCTCAAACTTGAGAATAGGAATACCATAGGCTTCACCATCAAATTTTTCGCCTTCAATAGCTGCAATCATCTTGTCAAATGAGTGTACGGTAATGTCTGCAGACAGTTTTCCACTACCAATGATATACGAACCAGTTGGATCTACATCACAGCCGTGTGGTGATTTTGGAGTAGGCAGAAAGTACAAAGCTCCGGGTACATTGGTTGGATCCACAGTAACAACTTCTTTGATCATGGTAGAAGTTCCGGTATGGGTATGCTCATCATATACATTGTGTGCATAGTTAGCAGGCATTTTAGTTCCGCCACCATTTTTAACATACTCCTCTATTTTTTGCCAGTTCACGGCAGCAATAAAATCCTTGTCATTTTGCGAAGCCATAACCTCTAGTAATGAATTGGCCTCTTCCGTATTATACGTTGAAAAGAAGAACCATCCGTGCGATTTTCCACGACCTGGATGCGAAAGGTCATAATTAAACCCTGGCATCAATATCTGGAATTCAAGATTCATTCGACCAGTATCCGGTGCTACACTTATAAAAGACAAAGCGCCTTTGAAATTCCCCTTGTATTCATTAATAGACATATCACGCTGAGGTACAGGAACTGAAAAACGAGTCCCAGCTACTACATACTCAGTGTTTTCTGTAATGAATGACGAACTGTGGTTACCTGCGCTGTTAGGAACCTCAATAATCTCTTCGGTTTCAAAAGTACTTAAACTTACCCGCGCTATGCGAGGGGTATTGTTACCGTTCACAAAAATCCATCGACCATCCAATTCACCATTGGTTTGTGAAATATCGGGGTGGTGCAAATCATCCCAAGGAACAAATCCAAAAGAAGTGTTCAACATGGGTTTGGTTTCTTCAGAATACCCATATCCCGAAGTTGGGAACTGGGAGAATACTGGGATTTCCTTGAACATACGTCCTGATGGAAGGCCGTATACGGTAAGGTTGCCACTATACCCTCCTGATAGGAAAGCGTAATAGTCATCCTGCTCACCAGGCGCCACATAAACTTTTTCAGCAGCGCTAGAGGCCAAAGCCCCATTAGATTTTTGGGATTGATTATTGCAACTGCTCAAGGTAATTCCCAACCCAAAGAGCATACAAATTAAATAGCTTAAATTTTTCATTGTTATATATTTAGTATTAATTTATTAATGTACTCTATTCTTCTGGTGGCAACATCACCTTATCTACTACATGGACAATTCCATTCCCTGCTTTTACACTACCTAAAATTTTAGCGCCTCCGACAAAAACATCATCTCCTTCGACAACAATCATTACATTTTGATCATTGGCCTGTCCCAATTTTTTAAACTTCTTTAGAAAATCTTTAGAATAATTACCAGGCGTCACATGATATTTTAAGATATTGGCCAGTGCATCTTTATTTTCCGGTTTTAATAAGTTTGAAACTGTTCCTTCAGGAAGCGCATCAAAAGCCGCATTGGTGGGTGCAAATACCATTAAAGGACCGGCGTTTACCAAAGCATTTTCGAGGTCAGCAGCCTGTACGGCAGCAACAAGTGTTGTATGATCCGGAGAACCAATAGCAATTTGCAAAACATTTGGTGTTGAGCCATCATCCTCAATAAAGGCCTGGCCTTGTTTCTTAGTTTCTTCAGTAGTTGTTGTTGAAGAAGTGCTTGAACCTTCTGTCTTGGCTTCGTTTTTACAACCGACAAACAAAATCAGCATAAAAAACGAACTAATAAGTACTCTCAATTTGGTTGTTGTTTTCATATGATTATTATTTACAATGTTCGGAAATATTCCAGAACGGCTCTTGCCTGTTCTTCAGTTAGCCCTTGATTGGCCATGGGTGAGCCATTGAATTCTATTAATAATTCTTTCGCCAATGGGTCTTCTTTTACCATCTGTTCAGGGTTAAGAATCATATTCATGACCCATTCCGGAGTTCTACGCTCCAAAATTCCATTTG
>JABDPH010000154.1 GCA_013042925.1 Eudoraea sp. | reverse complement strand
TTTCATTATGTAAGTCTTGATATGCCCGCAAAGAGATTGTCCACTGCATTCGATTCTGTGACACTATACGGCAATGACCCGGATCACAGACCAGATATTTATGGAAAGATTGGAAATGCAGGTGTATCTGTTTGCTGCCTCGACGATGCAAAAAAACTGTATTCCGGTTTTGATCTAAGTGATCCTATGACCTCGGTTAGCATGACCATAAACGGACCTGCACCAATGTTATTGGGCTATTTTATTAATGCTGCTATTGATCAAAACTGCGAGAA
The DNA here is from genome assembly GCA_013042925.1 of Eudoraea sp. Lineage (GTDB taxonomy): Bacteria > Bacteroidota > Bacteroidia > Flavobacteriales > Flavobacteriaceae > Eudoraea. Next base: position 16,310 of record JABDPH010000154.1, on the reverse strand, counting down.
GTATATACATGAAAATGGTCTCGAAAAAAATGTAGAATCAAAAATCAAAACCCACTACGGCGTAGATTTTAAAAACAGGCCAAAATATGAGGGCGCTTTGCCTGAAGGAAATAACGGACTTGGACTCTTTTTACTGGGTGTTACAGGAGATAAAGTACTTGCCCCTGAGGTTTACAACAGGATTAAAAAAGAGACTTTAAAAACAATTCGTGGAACGGTACAGGCAGATATCCTAAAAGAAGATCAGGCTCAGAACACCTGCATTTTTTCAACAGAATTTGCACTGAGACTCATGGGGGATGTTCAGGAATATTTTATTCAGAATGAGGTAAGAAATTTTTATTCTGTATCAATTTCTGGTTACCATATAGCAGAGGCCGGCGCAAATCCTATTACACAATTGGCTTTTACACTTTCAAATGGTTTTACGTACGTTGAATACTACCTGAGCCGCGGGATGGATATTAATAAATTTGGCCCCAACTTGTCGTTTTTCTTTTCAAATGGAATAGATCCGGAGTATGCGGTAATAGGCAGAGTTGCACGGCGTATTTGGGCGAAGGCAATGAAGGACAAATACGGCGCAGATTCCAGGGCACAAATGTTAAAATATCATATACAGACATCAGGTCGAAGTTTGCATGCGCAGGAGATAGATTTCAATGATATCAGAACTACTTTGCAGGCACTTTACGCTATTTACGACAATTGTAATTCATTGCATACAAATGCATACGATGAAGCCATTACAACCCCTACGGAAGAATCGGTTAGAAGGGCAATGGCAATTCAGTTGATAATTAACAAGGAATTAGGCCTTGCTAAAAATGAAAACCCACTGCAAGGATCCTTTATTATTGAAGAACTTACAGATCTTGTGGAGGAGGCTGTTTTGCTTGAATTTGACAGAATTACTGAGCGAGGGGGTGTTTTGGGTGCAATGGAAACAATGTATCAGCGTTCCAAAATACAGGAAGAAAGTATGCATTATGAGACGTTGAAACACACTGGTGAATATCCCATAATTGGTGTAAACACTTTTTTAAGCTCTTCGGGATCTCCTACCATACTCCCTGCAGAAGTTATTCGTGCTACTGATACTGAAAAAGAACAACAGATTAATACATTACAAGGTTTGCACTTAAGAAATGAGCTAGTTGCTCAAAAAGAATTGAAAGCACTTCAGGAAACAGCTATTAAGAATGAGAATATATTTGAAAAACTAATGGAGGTGACTAAGTATTGTTCATTAGGACAAATCACACATGCATTGTTTGAAGTAGGAGGGCAATATAGAAGAAATATGTAAGACTATTTTAGGTTAGCCTGGAAATTAAGTAAATGATTGAGTTGGGCCACAAGAGCGTTAACTAATACCCCATATAATCGTTAAATCCCCAGTTTGAGCCACCAGAATTTTTGCCAATAGACTTTCTCCATTTCTTAAAAGACTTTCTAAAGCTGTCAATTTCTTTTCGAAGTAAATCCAGATACTCCCTTTCTTTTAATCCATCATTTTCCAATCCATTACAATAAGAAATTATATTACCTATCATAATGTTGATAAACGAAGCACTTTTCATTCTAACTGCATAAGATTCAGTAGATTCAGCTTGCGCTATCTGCTGTGGAATCAAAATAGCGTCCGTGAGCAAAGAATCCGCAATGTGATCTCTTAAACTGTTAGATTGATATAATTTTAGTAAGTCCTTATTGTGCGTGACATACGAAGCAATTTCCCGGCTCATTGTGCAGAGTTCCATTGCTTTTCTATAAACCGGTAAGGTTCTTAAGTTCTTGTAGGGCATTTTCTCTTTTTAAGCAAAAATTATACCATAAAGTTACGTCCAAATTTTAGATATTATCTTTAAAATATAAAGCAATTTTGTATTTTAGCTATGGAAAAGGCATTTTTAAATACAAATTACTTTGAATATTAAAATAGATGACTTAAACTGGCACATACTTAGACTCCTGCAGGAGAATTCAAGGTTGTCTTTGTCAAATATAGGGAGGGAAGTTGGTCTTACTTCACCAGCTGTGGCAGAGCGTGTCAAAAAAATGGAAGACCTTGGAATACTCGAAGGTTTTAAGGCCAAAGTATCCTATACCCTGGCTGGGTATCAACTCAAGGCCATTATTACATTAAGGGCTTTTATGGGTAAACTGAAACCTTTCCTTGAAATGGTTAAAACCCTGGAGGAGGTTATAAATTGTTACCGGATTACAGGTGATGAGAACATTATTATGGAGGTAGTTTTAAAGGATCAGGCTCATCTGGAAAGATTTATCGATGAACTTATTAGATATGGGGAAACAAGGACACATATTATTCTGTCTGATGTAGTTGCCGATGCGCCGATAAAACGACTCAAGTGACATTTATTAAGTTTGAAAAGGTTTAAGACAGACAACTCAATTCTGATCTGAGATGGATTTATAATATTTAGTTTTGAATATTTGTTGTTGAGGGATTTAATTACTTAATTTAACTATAGGTTCTGATGAGGTTGTACTTTTCAGGTGTATTCATCTCTTGAGTCTTAAAAGTTTTTAAGTATAATTTTGAGAATTTGTATTATTCTTATCTATTTTGGCCGGGTTTTTGATTATTTCAGAAATATGAAGCGAGTTTTATTTCTTCTCTTATTTGTAGGCTTGGCATATACAGTCAGTTCGCAATCCAGACAGGCAGTGTTTAAAAAGGGAAGGATCATAGATTCTATTCAGATCAATGATTCAATCTCCGAAACCTATAAATTGTATCTTCCAAAAAAGTTCGATGGCAAGGGTACCTGGCCCATTATATTTGTTTTTGACATGAATGGCAAAAATAGCCAGGCATTGAACATGTTTAAGACAGCTGCCGAAGAACAAGGATATCTGCTTGCTTCCTCTAATGATATCAGCGATACAATTTCAATTTCTAGAAATGTTTTAATTACCAGTAGGATGTTTCGTGAGGTTGCATCGCTTTTCCCTATTAATAATAATAGAATTTATACTGCAGGGTTTTCATCCGGGGCTAAATTTGCCACAGTTGTACCTTCCTTTATTAAAGAGGTTAGCGGGGTAATTTCTTGCGGATCTTTTGTACCAAGTGTTGAATTATTAGATGAAAAAAATCCTTTTTATTTTATCGGAATTGTTGGGAATGAGGATTTCAACTTTCCTCAAATGTTACAAGGCCGGGAATTGCTTAACAAAATGAAATTCCCCAATGACCTTATGGTGTTTGATGGCGGTGAGAAATGGTCATATGACCTTATAGACAAGGCATTAAAGAATCTTACACTAGCTGCCATGGCTAAAGGAAATGTTCAGAAGGACAATAAATTTATCCTGGATAATTATCGCGAAAATTTTCAGGAATACACAGGATTAAAAAGTTCAGGTAAGAGTTTATTGGCATATGATCGGCTTAATGAAATAATTTCTATTTACAGGCCACATCTGGAAATTGATTCATTGAGGGAAGAAATTAAAATCCTTAAAAAAGCAAATTCATACAGAGCTCAAAAACGAAATTTGAATAATGTCCTTCTTAGGGAATCATTTATTATTGAAGATTATAATTATAATCTGGATGAAGATGTGTCCACTCTTAATTACAATAATTTGGGATGGTGGAATTATCAGATGGAGGAACTTAAAAAATATGATAAAAAGTCGGATCCTTTCGAAAGACAAATGGGTAAAAGACTATTGGGCTATCTCAATGCGCTAATAGAGGATAATATAGATATTGAATTGGATTATCCAGTGGTTAATGATGAGGCATTGAGTTTTCTTTGGATGTTGAAGACTATTACAGAACCCAAGGCGTATTCTTATTACTTAAAAATTATATCTGATAGTTCCAAATACGAAGACTTCGGTACGGCATTATTTTACCTCGAAGAACTGTTGAAAAACGGATATAAAGATAAAACCCGCCTTTATTCACTCGAGCATACGGCACTATTGAGAATTATGCCTGAGTTTAATACCATAGTAAATAAGTACCTGAAGGAATCTCGATACGACGCCATTATTGAGGAATAGTTTTTGGAATTAAATCAAGGTCCCAATCAATAACTAATCCTTTGGCAAGCGATTTAGTGACTTCTTTCCCATAAAGGTATTCACAAAGATATAAAGAGGCCTCGAAGCTTTTAGCTCCACCTGCAGAGGTAATGTATTTTCCATCATGCACAAATAATACGCTGTCCTTGACATTCAGATGGGGAAACATCTTCCTGTACGTTTCAATATCACTTGGGAAAGTGGTTGAAGCAACTTTGTTAAGCAGCCCTGCTTTGGCAAGGACAAAAGCACCATCACAATGCGAGGTCATAAATAACGCATTCTTGTCTACCCTTTTTACAAAATTCAGCATGGCCGTATCTTTAAGGTCTGTATCTAAATGGTGTTCTGCACTTGGGATTACCAGTATATCAATGCTTGGAATGGAGTCCGTTAAGTAATTGAAATCGGGTAATATTCGCAGACCCTCAAAAGTAGTAACCGGTTCTAAAGTATTAGCTATAGTAAAGGTATTCATAGCTTTTATGCCTTCACGATATTTCGTATGTTGAAAAATATCATATGGAGCTGTAAATTCTGTATTATATGTGCCTTCCATTATTAGGAAAGCAACGTTATAATTGCCAGGGTCAATTCTGGCAGCTCTTTTCTGCTTAGTTTCCAAAGTCTCCAAATGATTCTTTTTTTCCTTGCATCCGGAAGTAAAACCAACAAAAATCAATAGGATGATGAAATATTTCATAGACTTTAATTACGGGTACTTTTTAGTAGCACTTTCTTTAACCATAAAAGTAATAAAATACCAAGTAAGCCTATAAAGGCTGCCAAATACCATGTGGTTTCATAGCCAAGCTTTGCTATGGAATTCATTCCCGAATTATGCGCAAAAATATGAGCGATTGAAAAGGAAATGCTATAAAGGGCCATGTACTCACCGGGTCTGCCTCTCCGCGCTCTGTCCATGGCGAATGCATATGAAAATGGAAACGCGATCATTTCTCCCAAAGTCATCAGCAGCATTCCGATGACAAGAATACCAACCCATGAGCCGAAATTAAAGATTAACAGGCTCAAGGTAACCAGCAACAAACCAATCATTACATGAGCTATTTTCGATAAAGACCTTGTTTCCAAAAATTTAATTAGAGGCATTTCAAAGACTACGATTAAAAAACCATTCATCGCTAAAAGTAAACCTATTTGCGCTTCAGTTAACCCGCGTGCATCCTTATAGTATATAGGAATTGTGGAAAAATACTGCACAAATACGAATGCGAACAGAACCATCGAAATAATAAATATCCAATACGGCACATCTTTATATGCAGATAGAGGCATTTTATTTTGAATGCTTTCCTGAACTTTTACCTTTTTAGGGTTTAAGACAACTAATAGTAATACACCGGCTGCAATACAGGTAAGGCCGTCTACCCAAAATAAACCTCTGTAACCCAAAGTTGCTATTATTATGCCACCTATAGCAGGGCCGGCAGAAAAACCAAGATTTATGGCAAGTCGGATAAGTGTTACCGATCTTGTTTTATTTTCAGGCTTACTATATGAGTTAAGGGCAACAAATGTGGCGGGTCTGAATGCATCAGCGATAATCATTAATAAAAAGATGCCTCCACAAACTGACCAAAAAGAATCAAGAAATTGAAGAATAATAAAAAGTACCCCAGTCAAAATAAGACTCACTAACATGACTTGATATGGACCAAAGCGATCTGTTAATTTACCTCCCAGCCAGGCTCCTACGAGTGATCCTAATCCAAAACAACTCATAATAATTCCAACATTTTCCAATGTGAAACCAAGATCCTGAGTAAGATAAAGCGATAAAAAAGGGATGACCATAGTCCCCGCCCTGTTTATCAGGGTTATCAAAGAGAGCCACCAAACCTCTTTGGATAATCCCTTAAATGAATTTATGTAATTATTATAAATTGATTTCATGCGGTCTGAATCATAAAAAAGCCCGACATACTCGCCAGGCTATAACTTATAAAATGGTATTGGTTCCGGGTATAGTAGAGTCATTGACCCCTGGAACACAATCCTTTTATGGTCATTACAATATACAAATAATTCATAGCTTTTCTTGAAAAGTAAAAGTATACAAAAAAAGGAGATGTTGTATTTTTGAATGAAATATGCGGTTATGAAAAAAAATATCTTATTTGGGCTCATATGTTTATTTGTTTGCACTTTGGGTTGTGCAGATAAACGTAAATATCACGATGCAAAAAGCTCGGATATAAAAACGGATAATTCGGAGCTTGTTAATGAGATTTTATTATTTCAGAAAAAGCTTAATGAAGAATTCCAAAACCCTGAGACTTCTCCCTTACCCGACAGATATCGCAAAGATTTTGAGGGCTTGGATTTCTTTCAGCCGGATACTTCTTTTAGGGTATTAGCTACTCTGGAGCGGACAGCGGATGCAATTCCTTTTATGATGCCTACTACAACAGAACGTCTTTCCGAAGAAGTTGTATACGGTATAGTCCATTTTGCTTTAAAAGGAAATAAATATAGTCTTGAAGTATATCAAAACCTTGAATTGAAAGATACAGAAGGCTATGAAGATTACCTCTTTCTTCCTTTTTTGGATAATACAAACGGTGAAGAGACCTATGCCGGAGGCCGGTATCTTGATTTGGAAATCCCAGAAGGAAATTCAATTGTAATTGATTTTAACCGGGCTTACAATCCTTATTGCGTTTATAATAAGAAGTATTCTTGTCCTATAGTCCCAAAAAGAAATTTACTGAACACTAAAATTACTGCAGGTGTGAAAAGTTTTAAAACGAAATAAAATAAATTGGCCCCGATGTATTAGCATCAGGGCCGGCATTTATTTAACTAAACAAAACCAAACTAATTTTTTAACTAGAATGCAAACACCGCAGCTAGCAGGAATGAAGATAAGTTTTTAGATGTTTCTAAATCACCATTTATAAATAAAAATGAATCATCTGAAGCGTTGTCAAATCTTATTTCAGGAATTAACTTAAGATATTTGCCTATTGTCACATTTCCTGAAAGGGTCACAGCCAATACACTAGAATCTTCAACTCCTGTTCCAATGGCTCCAAAATCGCCAACTTCATTAAAATATTCACCTCTTAAACCAAGTGCAAAGGTCTCAGAAAAAGTGTATTGTGGATATAATGCAACACCGTAGAAGCCCAGGTCATCTGGTGTATCTTCATCAAATCCAACATCCCCGGTATCCTGATAGGTAGCATTAATTCCCAAAAAGAAGTCTTCTCCAATATTAAATCCACCGGTATAATCTATCTGGAAGAGCGCTTTGATGTCTGGTTCTACAATGACTCCATCACTGACAATTTTGTCGGCCCCTTGTTTACCGTACAAGAAGTTAAGATATTGACCTGCATAACCAAGCTGGGCTCCAAAACTTAAATCGCTTTGTCTGGCCGAAGACGTAAAATCGGTCTGATTCAAAATAGCTAACATAGCAGACCAGTCGTTTCCTAAATCAAAATCAGCTTTCAGACCACTGTGGGAAAACGGTCCGTAGGAGAACATATAAGATGTACTATAGTTAAAGTTTGCAACCGGTGAGATTACCTCATATCCCAAAAATGTGTTGAAATTTCCTAAGGTAAGGGTTACTTTATCGCTTACATTCCAATAGACATATAATTGGTTGACGATGCTGGTAGGTCCTGAATCATTAAATACAGCATCCTCGCCTCTTGGTCCAAATACAAGGTCAGCGACAAAACCAACTTTTTCTCCTTCGTATCCTGCTATTACATTAACCATACCTATTGAAAAACCGTTATCATTGGCAAATGATGTGCCGGGCGCACTTGGAGATATTTCACCTATTTCCGTTCCACCTTCAACAATTGGTACGACGCTGTTTAATCCGTTGAAATTAGTACGATAATACGCATCTACAGAACCGCTAAAAGTGATTTTCTTTTTTTCTTCTTCCTCTTCTTCCTGAGCAAAAGCTGCTGCTCCAAGCAATAACAATGCTAAAAGTAAGAGATTTTTTATGTAACTTGTATTATTAAATGTTTTCATAATTCAATGTTTTAGTTTCCTTTTGAGGAGAACGTTAAATGATATTTAAATTGATTTAATTGAAAATGTTTTATAACGGAGCGTTCTGCCAAACGCTCCGTTAATTTTTACTATATATTATTGTTCGTTCATTCTGAAGTCGGCATAGGCGTCCATTCCATGTTCCGCTAAGTCCAACCCATCTATTTCTTCTTCTTTTGGAACTCTTATTCCTACTGTTTTCTTAAGTGCAAAAATGACTATGAAGGCCGTAAGACAGCAAAATACTCCTACTGAGGCAACTCCGGTCAACTGATAGATAAACTGTTGGCCTCCGGCAAGGTCTCCGAATATACCAACTGCAAGTGTTCCCCAGATTCCACATATAAGGTGGACGGTAACCGCACCAACAGGATCATCTAATCGAATTCTGTCAATTAAGGCTACACCTAGTACTATTATGACACCAGCTATAAGACCTATAATTACAGCTTCGGTAGGGGACATTAGATCAGCTCCTGCTGTAATACCAACGAGGCCTCCTAAAATTCCGTTCAGGAACATAGTAAGGTCCATATTCTTATACATGAGTGTGGATAATATCGCTGCTCCTACACCACCGGCTGCTGCCGCCAAACAAGTGGTTACCAGTACTAGAGATGTAGTAGCCGGGTCTGCAGATAAAACAGAGCCACCATTAAAACCAAACCAGCCTAACCATAGGATTAATACCCCCGCTGTTGCCATAGGAATGCTATGGCCAGGAATAGCCTGTGGTTTACCATCGTCACTAAATTTGCCTATTCTGGCTCCCAATAAGTAAATGGCTATTAAAGCTCCCCATCCACCAACTGAATGTACTAAAGTAGATCCGGCAAAATCGTAAAAGCCTCCTTCTTCTCCACCTAACGTGGAAAGGAATCCGCCACCCCATTGCCATGACCCTACTATAGGATATATAAGACCCACATAAATGATTGTGAAAATCATAAATGGACCTATTTTAATGCGCTCGGCAACAGCTCCTGAAACAATTGTAGCTGCTGTGGCTGCAAACATTCCCTGGAACAGAAAATCTGTCCACCAGGTATAACCTCCGTCGGCATATTCGGCAGTCATCCCATTTTCCGGAGCGTCAATGCCAAAACCTGCAAATTCGAAAAAACCCATAGAGCCTTCTTCAAATCCCGGATACATTAAATTAAAACCACCTATATAATACAATAGTAGGCCTACTGTGATTATAAAGATATTTTTAAAGAGAATATTGATCGTGTTCTTTTGTCTGGTGAGGCCAATTTCTAAAAAGGCGAACCCTGTATGCATAAAAAATACCAGGGCGGTACATACCATCATCCAAACGTTATTAGCTGTAAATAATCCTGCTTCCATTTCTTTTAAGTATTAGTTAGTTACTTTTTAGTTGATTCCGGCTTGGCCGTTTTCCTTGGTTCGTATTCTATAGGCCTGCAGGACATCGGAAACAAAGATTTTACCGTCGCCTACATTTCCTGTATAGGCGGCTTCCAAAACTGTGTTTACGGTTCTTTCAAGAAATTCGTCAGATACGACTATTTCAAGATACCTTCTTTGGATGTCTGTAGTACTGTATGATATACCACGATAGACATGACCTTGTTTTTCATTTCCAACTCCAGTTACATCCCAGTAACTAAAGAAATTTACCTCAATTTCATGAAGTGCGTTTTTCACGTCATCAAATTTGGATTTTCTAATAATTGCTTCAACTTTTTTCATTTTTAAATTTTATTGTTGATCGGCGCAAATATATATTAAATAATTTAACACCCTAAAAAAAGTAGGGGTGGTTGGGTAATTTTTATATTTATATTAATTAGACCCTATTAATTTTAAGGGTATGTTATTAAAAACTTAAAAAATTGTATATATGATGATTTTGTGGGAGAGAATTAACTAAAGTTGTAGGAAAGTGTTAAACCTGTCCATTTTTTATAGAAGGAATAAATCAAATTAAACTAACTAATAAGGAAAAAAAGGTGTGCTAAAAGCAGAAATATTATAATAATCTGGAAAGCCAAAGGCCCATTACCACTGCGAGTACACCAACTGCAATACTACTTAAGGTATAAAAAGAAAAATGCAGTAATTGGCCGGATTGAAGCAATCCATGGTTTTCCAATGTAAATGCTGAAAACGTGGTAAATCCTCCGCAAAATCCTGTAGACAGGATCAGGATTTGATCTTTTGAAAGAAGATTCCCTTTCATTGATGCACCCAGAATAAAACCAATTACTAAACAGCCAATTATATTAACTATAAATGTGCCGAGGAAAAAATTATGAAAATAATCGTTGAAAGTTTTACCAATTACAAAACGAAGAAAGCTACCAAACCCACCACCAATAAAAACAAGCAAAAATTGTTTCATACCCTAAAGGTAAAAAACTAAATTGCTTTTTTATACTTGGTTGAATCTAAATCCAGAGGATAAATTTTTGTTAAAGATTGCTCTGAAATACTTTTCCTTAACTTGCTTACTCTCTGTCCGGCGCTCGCAATACTAAAAAACAAAAGCGCAGCATTAATTATGACTAAAACAATAAAAATGGTTAAAAAAGTGGTCATTTTAGAATTGTGATATAATTGGTTAACGCAAAATTACTTCTTTTCTTGTATTATACGAATGAAATAGCGAGTTTGTTGTGAATCGCCCCATTTTTGTGGTGTTGGTAGTTATAATGTCAATTTTTGAGAATATACTTAATCGCAAATAAGAATATTATGAATATGACAAATACAATCCCTACCCATTTTACACCACTATAATTTTTAGCATGAAGTTTCTTGTCTTTTCGATAAGAAAATATCAGGATCAATGTGAATAACAATATAAAAACTATGGCAAATAGTACTTGTCCTGTGCTAAACATATTTATTATTTTTAGCAAAACTAAAACAAAAATACCATGAAAAAGAAAATTGCTTCGGTAGAAATTTTTCACAGATCTTTTGGTCTTGGGGTGTCTCACGAAATGAAGGCAGATCTTGGTGAAGCAAAGAATAAGCTTCGATTTAACCTTATGGACGAGGAGAATAAAGAGTATTTTGAGGCTACACAAAATAATGATTTGGCAGAGGTAGCTGATGCTTTAGGAGATATGCTTTATATTCTGTGCGGGACAATTCTTGAACACGGTATGCAACATAAAATAGAGGAGGTATTTGAAGAAATTCAACGAAGCAATATGAGCAAATTAGGAAAAGATGGGAAACCTATATACAGGGAAGATGGGAAGGTATTGAAAGGGCCGGAATATTTTAAGCCAAATATTCAGGGTATTCTGGATAAATAAAACAGGTACTAGTTTTAGCACCTGTTTATTATGTTTTTAGGAGATTACTGGACTTTATACCTCCATCCAAATTTATCTTCAGTCTTATTATATTGTATTTCCAGTAATTTTTGCTTCAGGATTGTTGCATAGGATTTTTCAATTTGAGGTAACTCAAAGCGTTCTCCTTTAAAACCAAAGCCCAAGATTGGATTAATTACAGCAGCGGTTCCACTGCCAAACATTTCTTTTAAAGAATTATTCTTTATTCCTTCAACCAGCTCAGATACTTTAATAGGCCTTATTTCAACTTCAATTCCCATGTCTTTTGCCAATTCAATGATGCTTTTTCTAGTTACACCATCCAATATTCTATCCCCGGTTGGGCAAGTAATTAATTTGTTATCCAGTCGAATGAAGATATTCATGGTACCAGCTTCTTCTATGTACTCATGTGTATTTGCGTCTGTCCAAACCACTTGTTGAAACCCTTCTTCCTTGGCCAGGTTGGTTGGATAAAACTGACCCGCATAATTACCGGCGGCCTTGGTAAAACCAAATCCACCATTTGCTGCCCTGCTAAATTTTTCGGCAATCTTTACTCTTACTTCACCTCCGTAGTAGGATTGTGCAGGAGAGCAAATAATAATAAATTTAAACTCCTCTGAGGGAGAAGCAATTATTCCTGCTTGGGTTGCAATAACAAAAGGACGGATATACAAAGAATTACCTACGCCAGGTTTAATCCACTTCTCGTCTAACTGTAAAAGCTTCTTGAGACCTTCAAAAAAATATTCTTCAGGAAATTCCGGCATTGCCAGTCGAACACTGGACATATTTATGCGCCTATAGTTCTCGTCAGGTCTGAATAACCACACACTACCTTCGTCATCTCTATATGCCTTCATCCCTTCAAAAACCGCCTGGCCATAATGAAATATCCTGGAAGAAGGTTCCATTTGCAATGGCTGATAGGGAATTATTTTTGGCGTTTCCCATGCACCATTTCTATAATCACAGACAAACATATGATCTGTGAAATATGCGCCAAAAGGAAGATTATCAAAATTAACCTTACTAATCTTAGATGTTTCTGCCTTCTCCACTATCAGATTTTTTACTTCTGTATCCATTGAAATCGCTTTTTCTAGGATTAAAATTAAACAATTATCACCTTTAATGACTTCTTTTTTCGAGGAAAAATCGCCAGTTTTGCAGATGAATCATAAATATTATTAATAATGAAAAGTTTTAACATTTTACTTGTGTTATTAGTACTGTTAATGGCTTGTAAAAATCAACAAAAGTCATCAGGCGAAAGTGAAAAAGTGCTAATTGAAAACAATTATGCTTCATTTGGTAAGTCCATTGATGGCGAAGATGCTATTGAAAGTGGAGAAATGTTAGCTAAATTTGAAACACTTTCGGAGACAGATACCTTGGAAACCAAATTTGTAGGAACGGTTGTGGATGTTTGCAAGTCTAAAGGTTGTTGGATGAAGCTGAAATTAAATAATGAAGAGGAAGTAATGGTGAAGTTTAAAGATTATGGCTTTTTTGTACCTAAGGATATTGAAGGAAAGGAAGTAATTGTAAATGGAATTGCTTTTGTGGATCTCATGAGCATTGATGATCAAAAGCATTATGCCCAAGATGCCGGCAAATCCCAAGAAGATATTGAACGGATTACAAGACCTGAGAAAACATTTTCATTTGAGGCAGATGGCGTACTAATAGGGCAATAAGTTGATACGAAAGATAATTACTACGGCCGATGGTTCCAAAACCATTAAAATACAGGACTGGGAAGAACAATATCACTCCATACACGGTGCCGTAAATGAGGCATATCATGTTTTTATTGATAAAGGATTCCAATATTTGACCAATGAGCCCATTAATATTTTGGAGATTGGTTTTGGAACAGGTCTCAATGCCCTGATAACATTAATTGAGGCCGATAAAACAAGCAGGCGGGTAGATTATACGGGAATTGAGGCCTTTCCCGTAACAGAGGAAGAAATATCACAGCTTGATTATATTAGAACTTTGGAGGCAGAAACGTATAGAGAGGCATTTTTTGAAATGCATATGTGTCCCTGGGGAATCAAAACAAAACTTACGCCCCGATTTTCATTTAATAAGTACAAAATAGACTTTCGGGATATCTCTGATAACAATCTTTACGACCTTATATATTTTGATGCGTTTGGTGCCAGGGTACAACCGGAACTTTGGACTGAGCCGGTTTTTGATAAAATGTATAAAGCTCTTACTAAACATGGAGTTTTGGTCACCTATTCGGCTAAAGGAAGTGTCAGAAGAGCAATGCAAGCTGTTGGTTTTGTTGTTGAACGCTTACCGGGACCACCCGGTAAAAGGGAAATGCTTAGGGCTCTAAAAGTGTAAGTGGAAACAGATTTTAGTAATAATTTATAAAGGATACTGTTAAATCCAAATTAAACCTGATTGCTACGGGTTTAAAAACCAATATCTTTAGCGAAAATTATGCGATGAAAGTATTAATCGCCGGGGCAACCGGATTAGTAGGCAAAGCCATTACGGACTTATGTCGTGAAAAAGGGATTTCAGTTAATTATCTTACAACTGATAAATCCAAAATAAAGAACGAAAGCAATTATCAGGGATTTTATTGGAAGCCAGAAAAAAATGAATTAGATAAAAATTGTTTTGATGGAGTTACGGCTATTATCAATTTGGCAGGTGCTAGTATTGCAGGTAAGTGGACAAAATCTTACAAAAAGCAAATTCTATCCAGCAGAATAGACAGCGTACGGGCACTTTATACTGCCATTAAAAATTTAAATCCGAAGGAAAGAATTTCTTTCATATCTGCATCTGCAATAGGAATCTATCCAAATTCCTTAACTGATTTTTACACTGAAAAAGAAACCACTGTGGATGCAAGTTTTTTAGGGGAGGTTTCAGAGATGTGGGAAAAAGAAATGGATAAATTCCAGAAGCTTAATTGTACTGTTGCGAAAATAAGGATTGGTCTGGTTCTCTCATCAGAGGGAGGAGCTTTACCAAATATTACGAATGCTGTAAGAAGATATTTAGGGGCTTCATTTGGTTCAGGGGAGCAATGGCAATCGTGGATACATGTGAATGATATTGCCCGAATGTTTGTATTTGCCATGGAAAATAATCTGTCTGGTGTTTATAACGGAGTTGCACCAAACCCTGTGACTAACAAAAAAATGGTTAAAGAATTGGCCAAGGTCCTCAATAAACCCTTGTTTCTACCTAATATTCCTCAATTTGCAATGAGACTTATGCTGGGTGAAATGTCTTATCTTTTATTTGTAAGTCAGCGCGTGAGCAGTAAAAAAATAGAAAAAGAAGGCTTTAATTTTGAATTTAATAATATTTGCAGAGCATTGGAAAATATATACTCGGAGCAAGTTAATGAGGACAACACGGATGATGTTTTGTCAAAAGAATACGTGTAGATAAAATATAGAGATAAGTAGTTTCAAATAGAACATCCTGTAATTGGGGTGTTTTTTTTTGTGACATTTTGACATTTTTAAAGAATTGGCAGTACTTTTGCCATCCTAATTTGAGGTTTATAAAAAGCAATATCATATGAACAAAAAAGATAAGTCAGAAGAGATCAATGAAATGATTCCTGAAGAGCAGGTATTAGAGGAAATGGGTGAAGAGCAGGACTTGGAGGCAGATTCAAATGAGCAGCAAGAGGAGATAAAATCTATTGAAGAACAATTACAGGAAGATCTGGAGAAGGAAAAAGACAAGTTTTTAAGGCTGTTTGCGGAGTTTGAAAATTACAAAAAACGTACTACCAAGGAACGTATGGACCTTTTTAAAACTGCCGGGCAGGAGATTATGTTAGCTCTGTTGCCGATCATGGATGATTTTGATAGGGCTCTTAAAGAGATCTCTAAGTCTACCGATAAAGAATTGTTCAAAGGTGTTGATCTTATCAGTAATAAATTAAAAGAAACACTTAAATCCAAGGGTTTACAGGAGATAACAACGAAAGAAGGTGATGCTTTTGATGCGGAAGTCCATGACGCAATTACCCAGATTCCTGCTCCTAATAAAAAACTAAAAGGTAAAATAATAGATGTTATTGAAAAGGGGTTTAAACTTGGAGATAAAATTATACGACATCCAAAAGTGGTTGTTGGAAATTAATCAAATAATAGACTTATGAAGCAGGATTTCTATGAAATATTGGGTATTTCCAAAAGCGCCACAGCAGCTGACATTAAAAAAGCTTATCGGAAAAAAGCCATAGAATTTCACCCGGATAAAAACCCGGGAGACGCAGAGGCAGAAGAAATGTTTAAAAAGGCGGCTGAAGCTTATGAAGTTTTGAGTGATCCTGACAAGAAAGCCCGGTACGATCAATATGGGCATGCTGCATTTGAAGGCGGTGGTTTTGGTGGTGGAGGAATGAATATGGACGATATCTTTAGCCAATTTGGGGATATTTTTGGCAGTGCATTTGGTGGCGGATTTGGTGGCTTTGGAGGCTTTAGTGGGGGTCAACGCAGAGTGAAAGGCAGCAATTTAAGAATACGTGTTAGCTTAACCCTTGAAGAGATTGCCCATGGTGTTGAGAAAAAGGTAAAGGTAAAACGTAAAAAACAAGCGGCTGGTGTAACTTATAAAACCTGTACTACCTGTAACGGTGCGGGGCAGGTAACAAAAATAACTAATACAATTTTAGGTAGGATGCAAACAGCAGCCACCTGTAATAGTTGTGGAGGAAGTGGTCAAATCATAGATAAAAGACCGAAAGATGCTGATGCTCAGGGCTTGAAAGTAGTAGAAGAGACAGTTTCCATTAAAATACCGCCAGGAGTTGAGCAGGGAATGCAACTAAAAGTATCCGGCAAGGGTAATGAAGCTCCCGGTAATGGAATTTCAGGAGATCTT
>JABDPH010000150.1 GCA_013042925.1 Eudoraea sp. | reverse complement strand
AACGAGTAATTCATAGGCACACCTGTAAAGGGTTGTTGTTCTATTCCATGGTATTCATCCGGTCTTTCAACTCCTGCCGCCTGCATAATAGTAGGGGCAATGTCGCTGATGTGATGATATTGGCTTCTGATTTCTCCTTTTGACTTTATTCCGTTCGGCCAGTGAACAACGAGTGCATCTTGTTGACCACCTCTGTGTTCAGATTGCTTAAAGTATGGGAAAGGTGTATTTCCGGCCATTGCCCATCCTGCGTGATAATGAGGGTAACTATCCCATTGCCCCCAGTTATCATAATTCCTCATATTGGCATCAAAAGGGGTTTGCATTCCATTTAAGACATAGGTTTCATTAAAAGTGCCGGCAAGTCCACCTTCCCCTGAAGCTCCGTTATCTGCTGTGACCATAATCAGAGTATTATCAAATTCTCCGATTCTTTTTAGGGTCTCAATTATTCTACCAATCTGATGATCTACATGATCCATTTGAGCAGCAAAAACCTCCATTTGTTTGGCATACAACTTCTTTTCATCATCATTTAAAGAATCCCATGCAGGTATCTCGTCTATCCTGGCAGAAAGATTTGTATTTCCCGGTGCAATACCTTGCTTTTTCTGATTTTCAAGAATCATTTCTCTGGCTTTATCCCAACCCATGTCAAATTTGCCTTTGTACTTTGCTATGTATTCATCCGGGGCATGGTGAGGCGAGTGCATTGAACCAGAGGCCCACAGCATCATAAATGGCAGGTCCTTGTCTAATGATTTATGCCCTGTAATCCATTGTATGGCTCTATCAGCTAAATCTTTATCCAGGTGTTCAGCCTTTCTGTATGGCTCAGGATGATGATCATCCCACATAACAGGTATAAATTGATGAACATCGGCAGCCATAAAAGTATAAGCATGTGCAAAACCTTCTTCACTTGGCCATCGATCAAAAGGACCTACTTGCGAAACTTCATATAAGGGAGTATGATCCCATTTTCCGAGAGCATAGTTTACATACCCTTCCTCTTCAAGATAATTGGCGACAGATTTCGCAGATGGAGGTACAATTGCATTATAACCGGGGAATCCCATGGCTGTAAGGGCATGACTTCCCAATCCAATCATGTGAGGGTTTCTGCCTGCCATGAGTGTTGCTCTGGAGGGGGAGCATAAAGCCGTAGTATGAAAATTATTATAGCGCAATCCGTTATCGGCTAGTTGATCTATATTTGGCGTTTCTATTAATCCACCAAAACTTCCAACTTGCGCAAATCCAACATCGTCTAATAAGAAGATGATTACATTGGGGGCGTCTTTTGGAGGCCTCTTTTTCTCCGGCCAGGCTTCAACAGACTCCTCATATGTCTTTGCAATTTTTCCTTTGAACTCAACATGAGGTTCCTTTTTTGTTTCAGATGTTTGTTGCGAATCGTTGCAACTTAAAAGGAGGAAAAGAAAGGACACTAATAAAGTTAGATGTTGTTTTGTTTTCATTTTACTTTTTTTTTGATTTAAACTAATTTTTTACAACTTGTGTTATACAGATAAACAGTCCTGAACCCCTAATAATTCAGTAAAACAAGAGGGAATTTAGTTAGAATTTTATCCCCGTTTAAGAGGCATATAAATGTAATGGATATAATCAGAAATAGCTATATAATCCTCGCTTTATTATGGTTTCACTGGCATCTCAATTTTAGTTGAAACTACCGGCAATGTTGCACCTACCTTGCATTTGAGGGGGATATATTGTTTTCCCAATACCACACCCTTTATTAGGTTCAAATTTTAACATAGTAGAATTATGAAACAGGTTTTTCCCAGGGAGATCCTTGAAAACACCGCCGATGTGCACAAGTTTAATCACAGCACCAGAAGCAAGGTTATATACCTTATTATTCTGCTCATTCTTATAGGGGCATTTATAGCACTGCCCTTTGTAAAAATTGATGTCATTTCCCGGGCCAGGGGCATTATTAAGCCCAATATGGAGCGTGTACAAATAAACGTCATTTCCGCCGGACAGGTGATTTACAACGGGCTTTTCAACAATAAAAAAGTAGCTAAAGGAGACACACTCTTAATTCTGAATAATCAGGGAATAGACCAGAAACTCAACCTTTCTGACTTTCAAACGAGAGAAACACTTTCCTATGTTAAAGATCTAACC
>JABDPH010000141.1 GCA_013042925.1 Eudoraea sp. | reverse complement strand
GCCTCAAGGACCAAAGGAGTTGTGTCTGTAATATTACCCAGCTTTTCTTTATGTCGGCGCATTGGGAATTCCAGATTTTCTCTAACAGTCATTGAATCATACAAAGCGCTTCCCTGAAACAAAAATCCAATTTCCGAACGCAAAATATCCAGAGTTGTCCTGTCTAAAAGTTTAATTTCCTCTCCCATAACAGCTATATAGCCGCTATCGGGTTGCATGAGCCCAACAAGGCATTTGATCATTACGGATTTTCCTGAACCGGATTTTCCCATAACCACTAAATTTTCACCTTTATACAATTTGAGGTTGAAACCATTAAGGACATTATTGTCACCAAAGCGCTTGTAAAGATCTTTTATATGTATAATGACCTCACCTTCGCCGGTTACATTATTCTGGGATATTTCTTTTTCTTGTATCATCACAGGTCGTAAAAAATATCGGATATAAAAACCGCAATAAAATCAATCACAAATAAGAGCATAGAGGTAAATACTACCGCCGTATTTGCTGCCAAACCCACTCCTGCAGTACCTTTTTTACTGTAATAGCCCTTAAAACAGCCTACAAGGCCAATTGCAAAGCCAAAAAAGAAAGATTTTATAGTTGCGGGAACCAAATCACGATAATCCAATGCATCAAAAACACGATTAAAATATAGTTGGAATGACACGTTTCCTTTAAAATTTTCGACTAGTGCAGATCCATACAGAGCAATGGCGTCTCCCATAATTACAAGCAATGGCAGCATAAGTGTAATTGCTAAGATCCGTGTGACAACCAAATATTTAAACGGATTTGTCCCTGATACTTCCATGGCGTCTATTTGTTCAGTAACCCTCATAGAACCTAACTCGGCACCAATTCCCGAGGCAATTCTCCCGGCGCAAACCAATGCTGTAATTACCGGACCCAATTCACGAACAATAGAAATTCCTACCATATTGGGCATCCAGGATTCGGCGCCAAATTCAACAAGGGTAGGCCTCGATTGGAGGGTAAGTACTAACCCAATAATGAACCCGGTAACCATTACAAGAACCAGAGAGCGGTTACCCATATGATAACATTGCCTAAGCAACTCCTTAAACTCGAAAGGAGGCCTGAAAATCTCTTTAAAAAAGCGACCAGCAAAATAGGACAGCTCTCCTATCTCTATAAAGAACCGTTTTATTCCACCCAAACTTCGTTTTACCGTATTCATAGGTGTTGTTTCTCTTGTGGATCTGATAACTCAAATTTACCTTTAAAACACTATACTATAAATGATATAAGTCATATCTATAGCCTGATCCTGATCATAGCTTGCTAGTCTAATGCGCACTAATTTTATACTGTCCAAGGTAATTCCCTGACAAAAGAAGCCAGATATTAAACCACCTTACAAATGATCCTAAAGCCGCTACTTTTTATTGGAATCCTCATTTTAGGAATTGGTGCTTCCTTTCTACCAACAAGGAGCTTAACTAAACCCTTGAAAGAAACACGAAATGTGTATATGGTACCTGTTCACGATAGCACAAAGAACGTTGTTGCCGGCAGTTGGATCCGTATTACACAGGACATTAACATAGGTAAGTATTTTGACTATATGGATTCTCTGGTAAGCGTCTATGATTCTGTGGTTCCCTACCCCTTATCAGAACATCTTCTGGCACATGCCAACCCCTGGATAATTGACACATTGGCTAATACGGACTATTATAGAATGATGGCGCGTGATTCCTTCGTTTACGATCAGCGCAAGCTATTGGTTTTAAGATTATCAGATTCTATAATTATCCCTGATTCTGTGACGGCGAGCAATATCCAGAATTCTTTTAAAAAAACGCATCTAGATATAAACATTCCTGAATTTAAGCTTCGGATTTATAAAGATTCTTCTTTACTATATACCTTTCCGATAAGAGTGGGCAAAAACACAAAAAAATACTTGGCTATGGTTGATAAAACCACTGACCTGCGCACCAAATCCGGAAGAGGGAAGATTGTCCGGCATGAAAAAGATCCGGATTTCTATAACCCCGTTAACCATGAACGTTTCTACACTACAAAAAGAGATGATGACAAAACAACATTAATGCCACAAATACCATGGATAGAGACGGAAATTAACGGTATTAGAAATGGTCAGATGATACATCCTACGACCAATCCGGAAACTTTAGGGAAAGCGAGCTCGAACGGCTGTATTGGTACCAGAGAATCCGACGCATGGATTATTTACTATTATGCGCCTCTGGAAACGAGAATCACAATACGTTATCATTTGGAATTCACAAATGGCAAGGGTGAAAAGGTTAAACTAAACGATATTTATGAGTATGTGTATTGAATTTAATCTAGGTAAGAACCAAGAATAAATACCTCACAAATTCGCCTTTATATTACTTGTGTTAGTGCAATTAAATGATTTACCCCAGTACGGGGATTTTTACGAAATTATTTTTTCTCTAATTATGGCGCTAGAAGTTAGCTGTAACACCAAAGGAAGGCCCTTTAAATGTCATATCAAAACTACCATTCCATGTATCTTGTTCAATATTTGCATAGTAATTTAAATAATGATAGTTCACGCTAAAACCAATATTTTTAAACGCCTGGAAGTTAACTCCGGGACTAAAATTCCAAAGGCCTCCGGATATTTCACCAATTGTTATACCAAACCAGTCAACTGCGGCTGTAACTGCCCATTTTTGAGTAGGAGCCCAAATGTACCAAACCCCAATGTTGGGTAAGGGAAGAAATATGTTTACTTCTTCTCGGCTAAATCCTATTGGCTGATCATCAACAAAGGCATTACCTTCAACAAAAGCATTTGTATTAAGTCCGTGAATACCTAGTCCTCCACCTAACTCATGTTTTTGTCCGGTACTTATAACTCTCCCAAAAAAGACCCTGTATAAAGTAAGTCCATAGCCTGCCTTAACGCCACTTCCTGCCTGGAAAATTACATCCTCCCATTCAATATCTTCATCCAAAACGGCATCGCCTTCAGCTGCAACTCTAAAAGTCTGTCCGCGTACCGACCAAAATTTAGATTTAGAGAATCTCCATATAAAATCGATATTAAAGGTATTTTGGGCGCCACCCAGTCCAAAGT
>JABDPH010000140.1 GCA_013042925.1 Eudoraea sp. | reverse complement strand
TAGATTTTGTAAAATCTTCGGGAGACGCTATGAATGTGGAAGTGAATCAGCCTATAATTGAAAGTATCTTCTATAAAAATAGTCCGTTGCATGATGGAGCCGCTATTATTGAAAATAATCAAATTACAGCCACAAGGGTCATATTGCCATTATCTACTGAACGAAATATTCCTTTAAGGTTTGGGCTGAGACACAGGGCGGCTATTGGTATTACGGAGCGAACGGATGCCGTTGCACTGGTTCTTAGTGAAGAAACAGGTTTGATCTCTTATATAAACAATGGAGAATTTGTTTCATACAAAGATTTAAATGATTTAGCCAATAAGATTAAAATAGACCTACTCTAGCTATGGAGTGTAAAAATTGCAGCAACCCCTTACCAGAAAATTTTAATTTCTGTCCAAATTGCGGTGCCAAAGTAATACACTACAGACTTACATTTAAAAATCTCTGGCATGAGGTTATTGAGGGTTTTTTTGACCTTGACAATACTTTTTTCAGGACCTTTATTCATTTATTTACAAAACCCGCGGAGGTCATTGATGGTTATATCTCAGGTATTCGAAGAAAGTACCTGAACCCTATAGGCTACTTAGGGATCGCATTGACACTTTCGGGAGTACTCTATTTTATTCTGCAAAAGGTTTTTGTTGTAGAAATGGACATGGATGTATTTAACCAAGGTGTAAATCCTGAATTGTATAAGAAAATAATGCCTATTTTGGGGGACTACCAGTCTTTAGTATTTATATTGTTTATCCCAATATTCGGGATTGCCGGCTGGTTAACTTTTAATAAACGAAGCTATTTATTTACGGAGTACCTCGTATTAATGCTTTATACCTTAGCACAGTGGAGTATCATCTCTTTCCCGATAAGCCTAATTGTATTAATCGTATCTCCTCAAGATTTTATAATTATGTCAACCATAATGCTTCCTCTTATGTTGGCTTACGTTATATATGTCATACAGCGCATAAACAAATTCACGATAGGTCAATTTATTTTAAGAACCTGCATGTTTATGATTTTAGCAATGATAGGATATTTTGGATTAATCATAGCGCTTTATATTATCCTTTTTGTAACCGGAACAATTAACTTAGAAGACTTTAAGCCGGTAGAGAAGTAAAAACGATTATTAAACTACTTCCTCAGCCAAAAACTGAGCTTCGTAAAGCTTGTTGTAATACCCACCTCTTTTAAGCAACTCTTTGTGCGTGCCACTCTCAAGAATTCTACCGGCATCCATGACGAGGATCTTATCAGCTTTTTTCACAGTAGCCAGCCGGTGGGCAATAATTATTGAAGTCCTGCCGGAAGTGATCTTTTCCGTCGCTTTCTGGATCAGCTGTTCAGAATAAGTGTCTACCGAGGAGGTGGCTTCATCCAGAACCAATATACTCGGATTGCTTACATAGGCGCGCAAGAAAGCAATTAGTTGCCGCTGACCGCTGGACAGCATAGTTCCCCTTTCTTTTACATTATACTGATAGCCACCGGGCAATCTGCTGATAAACTCATGCACCCCAATTTGCTTTGCAGCCTCCTCAATACTTTCTAATGAAACTGTTTCGTCCCCGAGGGAGATATTCTTGGCTATGGTGTCTGCAAAAAGAAAGACATCCTGCAGTACAACAGCTATATTCCTTCGAAGAGATGCTAATTTGTAATTAGTGATATTAACATCATCTACCAGGATCTCACCCGAATTAATTTCGTAAAAACGATTTAAGAGATTAATAATGGTTGATTTTCCGGCTCCTGTAGCGCCCACAATGGCGACTGTCTGACCAACTTTTACATCAAAGGAGATGCCATGCAATATTTCTTCATCTTCAAGGTATCCGAAGTGAACGTTTGAAAATTTAATATTTCCGAGTACATGATCTTTCTCAACAGTTCCTAAATCCTCTATATTGCTCTCAGTATCCAGAATTTTAAAAACCCTGTTTGCGGCTACCATCCCCATTTGAAGCGTATTAAATTTATCGGCAATCTGCCTTAGAGGCTGAAATAACATACTTGATAAAAGTATAAAGGCAAAAATTGTCCCGTATTCATCCACTTCAATATTAGTAACGTTCTGGAGACCTCCATACCAAACGATTAAACCTACGGTAATTGATGAAACAATGTCTGCTATAGGAAAGAAAAAAGAATTGTACCAGACCGTTTTAAGCCAGGCATTCATATGCTTTTTATTTATTTCCCTAAACTTATCACTTTCTATTTTTTCTCGTGTAAACAGCTGTACGATCTTCATTCCTGTTATGCGCTCCTGGACAAACGAATTGAGGTTGGAAACCTCAGCCCTTACATCTATAAAAGCCTTCTTCATTGCCCTTTGGAAT
>JABDPH010000131.1 GCA_013042925.1 Eudoraea sp. | reverse complement strand
CCAACGACCAGGGTGAAATTATTGTAGACCCTGAAGGAGGTTATGCCCCTTATGATATAGTATTGACAAATACGACAACTGCTGCGGTATATACCGTCAACGATGTAAATAGTTACGTGTTCACAGGGCTATCTGCTGGTAACTTTACAATTGCAATTACTGATGATGGCGGATGTGTTCTTAACGATACAGAAGTTTTGGTGCAGCCAGTGCCAATCACAGCAGACATTACAGCTACACCTACGACATTGGTTTGTTATGGAGATACGAATGCTACAGTAACAGCTATAAATGTAATAGGCGGACAGGGCGTCTATCAATATCAATTAAATTATTATGATCCTACCGGAACTGTAATAGATTTCAGTAGTGGTGGACAGACCAGTCCAATATTCAACAATATTGGTGCGGGAATATATAGTATTACCGTTTCAGATGGCTGGAATTGTGATGTTGAGACCATTCAGGTTACTATTTCTGAGCCTACGGATGTTGCCAGTTCTTTAATTCAACTTACTCCGCTCACTTGTACTAACCTTGCGGAAATTGAATTGATGGCAACAGGTGGTACTGCACCATATGAATTTAGTACAGACGGCGTGGCTTATTCTCCAATGTCTGGAGGTAACACCCATACGTTTACTGTTCCTGCAGGGGTATATCAGTATTATGTACGCGATTCATTCGGATGTGAAGCCACTATTTCGAACCAGGTGTCTATAGATCCTATTATCCCATTAACTATTGTCATTGATGAGAGTGCAGCGGTCATAAATTGTACGGGTGAGATGACGGCTACAATAATGGCCCAGGCTTTTGGAGGCTTAGGTAGTTATTCATACGAATTATTTGGCGATGCTGCTTTAACCAATTTAATTGCAGGGCCGCAAGCCGATGGAAACTTCTCAATGCTGGGTGTTGGTAGTTACTTTGTAAGAGTTACCAGTATGGATTGTATAGAAGTGTCTAATGAGATAATAATCACTGAACCCGTGCCGCTTCAAATAGACAGGCAGGAATTCACAGATGTTACCTGCGCCGGACAGAATGATGGAACAATTACGGTTGAAGTTTCGGGAGGAACAGGTAATATCCTGTATGCCATTACGCCAAACCTAAACCAATTTGATACAGAAAATACATTTGTTGATCTGGAGCCGGGTGTTTATGATGTAATCGCTCAGGATGAAAACGGCTGTTTTATACCTTTCCAGTTCACAATCGTAGAACCAGCTCCTCTTGATGTAACCTATACTGCATTACCTGAAGTATGTCTTGGTAGTGAAGATGGTTCAATAACACTCAGTATCTCAGGAGGTACAGCGCCATATAGCACTGCATTAAATTCCAATAATCCGGCTGATTATGTATTAAATCAGACTTCCTTTGCGGATCTGGCTGCCGGTACCTATGTGATTTTTGTTCGTGATGCGCAGGATTGTGAAACTAATGTAATTGTTGAAATTGATCCGGGCGTTAATCTAAATGCTATAGTAGAACCTGTTTATGAATGTACAGATATCCTTCCGGAAAACTATATCAACATTACCATGGAAGATCCAACTGTTCTTGGTTCTATTATGTACGCCTTAGATTCCACAGATCCAGCAGATCTGCAATTGAATCCTGATTTCAGAAATATTAGTCCGGGGACCCATTATGTGACCATTTCACATTCTAATGGATGTATGCAAACTGTTGATTTTGAAATTATGAGTTTCGAACCATTGACTCTGGTACTGGAGCAACAGAATCTTAACGAGATAACAGCAATTGCCACTGGTGGTGTTGAGGATTATACCTTCTATTTCAACGATGATAATAATGGTACAGATAACACCTATTATATTACTATGACCGGTACCTATACGGTGACGGTAATAGATGAAAACGGGTGTGAAGTATCTGCACAAATATTTATGGAGTTTATAGATATAGAAATCCCTAATTTCTTTACCCCTGACGGTGATGGTATGAATGATTATTGGATTCCTGATAACATTGAAGGTTATCCCGAAATACTAATAAAAATATATGATCGTTATGGTAGAGTAGTTGCTGAAGAAGCGATTGTGCCAAACGGCTGGGATGGACTATATCAGGGTAAAGAATTGCCTACGGGAGATTATTGGTATGTCATCAAGTTGAATGGTGAGCGCGATGAAAGAGAGTTTGTTGGACATTTTACTTTGTATAGATAAAACTTAACCTAAAGAATTATGGGCAAGAGATTGCTGTGTTTAATACTGTTATTGTATGCATTTGCTTCGAATGCACAGGAGCTTACACTTCCTCAATTATCGCAGTATTTAGCAGATAACCCCTTTGTTATATCACCAACCTATGCGGGAATAGGTGATTACATAAAAGTGCGGATTAATGGTCTGACCCAGTGGGTTGGAATTAAAGATGCTCCGGACACTCAGTCTTTGGCTGCTGACGGAAGAGTTGGTAACCGTTCCGGGGTGGGTATGATCCTGTATAATGATAGTAATGGGGAAACCAAACAAAGAGGGGCAAGGCTATCTTTTGCGCATCACCTTACTTTGGATAAGTATGAAGATGAATTCCTTTCCTTTGGTCTTTCTTATAACTTTAATCAGTTTAGGATAGATATTGAAAACTTTGATAATCCGGACCCGAGTGTTACTGATGACCGCGCCACAACAAATCACAATTTCGATGTTGGTGTTTTATATAGAAAAAATAAGTTTTTTCTAAGTTTAAATGCTTCAAACCTTCTGGATAAAGACTTGGAAAAGTTTAATCCAATAGCAGAGCCTAATCAATTAAGAAATTATTATCTCTATTCTGGTTATAGATTCAGCAAGAAAAAGAGCAATTTTGAAATAGAGCCTTCCGTGTTCTTTCAATGGTTTGAAAGTGATGGGCGATCTGTAACGGATTTGAACGCAAAATTCAGGTGGTATGATTTTGAAGATTACTACTACGCCGGTGTAACCTATCGTTTTCTGAATGACCAGGTAGGTAGCCCTTTATATATTGCGCCTTTAATAGGGCTTAAGAAAAGTAATTTTTATTTCGGATACTCCTATCAGATTATATTGAATGAGATCCTGGGATTCAGTACAGGTACTCATGTAATTACCATTGGGGTAGATCTATTCCAGGGTATCAGCAATTGCAGGTGTACTTATTAAAAATTCTCAGGTGTTTAGGTTAAGTTTGCAAAAACTTAATAGAAAGTGGGTAAAATAACAGTACGTAACATCAGGGTCTATGCCCATCACGGTTGCCTCAAAGAAGAAAGTATTATTGGTAGTGACTACCTGGTAACTGTTGAAGTCTTCGCAGATCTACAAAAAGCAAGTGTTTCGGATAATTTGACAGATACTGTTGATTATGTATTTATCAATAAGGTCGTTAAGGAAGAAATGCGCATTAGTTCAAAACTGCTTGAACATGTATCACAAAGAATATTAGATCGTATTTTTAAAGAGTTAAAAATAGTTACTAAGGCAGTCGTTTCAGTTTCTAAAATGAATCCCCCAATAAACGGTGATGTAGAAATGGTAACGGTATCCCTCAAGAAAAAGAGAGTATAAGTTTCTTTTACTAAGTAGGAAAAAATAGTACCTTTGCGCCTTTAAATGGCATCGTGGCCGAGTGGCTAGGCACAGCTCTGCAAAAGCTTGTACAGCGGTTCGAATCCGCTCGATGCCTCTAAGAACCCCTCAATTTATGAGGGGTTTTTTATTCTCTGATATATTCAATTCCCTTCTCTATGTTTAGTTTGTCCTTGGGAAGAAAGCCTTTAAAAACAAGTACAAGTCCACATATTACCAAAATAATTCCAAGGCCTTTCTTTACCATCCGAATCCGTTCAGTGGTAAGCTTACGCCGAAGTTGCTTTGCCAGGAGAATTTTAAAGATGTCTGTAATTAAATAAGCCCCCAGCATTGTTGAAAAGAAAACAATAATCCTATTAGACTGGTTGTCCAGACTGGGGCCTACTATTATAATCACACCCAACCAAAACACAAGTACTCCAATATTTATAAAGTTAAGAAGGAAACCTTTTACAAACAGGCTTAAATAGCCCCCTTTTCTTGGTTTGATATCCGTTCTTCCTTTTACAAAATCTCTATTAAAGAAAGTAGTAAGTCCGTATATAAGAAGAATTGCTCCTC
>JABDPH010000130.1 GCA_013042925.1 Eudoraea sp. | reverse complement strand
GGAGTGATGGAAATGTTCAGGAAATTTGCTAAGTTAAAAATTGAAACAATATTCCATAATAATTGATACCCGTACTAAGGGGATTATATTCTGATCAAAATAGAAATAAAATAACTATTTCTGCATTTAAGATGCAAGAATTCATCTTATCTTACCGTAGACTGATTACTTAAAATAATGCGCTGGACATTAAAACCAAAACATGATGATGATCAAATACTGGCTTTAGCCAAAATACTGAATGTAGATGGGTTAATAGCGCAATTATTACTGCAACGTGGTATTACTTCATACGAAGAAGCAAAAAAATTCTTTAGACCACAACTCTCTGATCTCCATGACCCATTTCTAATGAAGGATATGGAATTTGCCGTGAAGCGCATAGAAAATGCAATACAAGCAAATGAAAACATACTTGTTTATGGAGATTATGATGTT
The DNA here is from genome assembly GCA_013042925.1 of Eudoraea sp. GTDB lineage: Bacteria > Bacteroidota > Bacteroidia > Flavobacteriales > Flavobacteriaceae > Eudoraea. Next base: position 1,805 of record JABDPH010000130.1, on the reverse strand, counting down.
GACGGAACGACGGCAGTAGCTTTACTATCATCATATTTACTAACGCTATACCCAAATGTGGCAACTTATATTCCGGACAGATACAAAGAAGGTTATGGCATTTCATATGAAGGGATTGACTTTGCGGATGACAATGGTTTTACGCTTATTATAGCATTGGATTGCGGCATAAAAGCCATTGAAAAAGTAGCTTATGCTAGTGAAAAGGGAATTGATTTTATTATCTGTGACCACCACAGGCCTGGAGAAAAAATTCCTGATGCAGTAGCGATCTTGGATCCAAAAAGAGAGGATTGTACCTATCCTTATGATGAATTATGTGGATGTGGTATTGGTTTTAAACTTATTCATGCTCTAAACTCAAATAGAGAGGATAGTTTTGATAATCTCATTCCATATCTTGATCTTGTAGCTACGGCTATTGGGGCGGATATTGTTCCAATAACAGGGGAGAACAGGGTAATGGCTTATTTCGGACTTGAGGTAATTAATTCAGCGCCAAGAATTGGATTTAAAGCCATAATTAATAACCTCCAAAAGAAAAAACTCACAATAACCGATGTTGTTTTTATAATAGCTCCAAGAATAAATGCAGCAGGCCGGATGAGACATGGTCAATATGCGGTTAATTTATTAACGGAGCAAAATATGGAGCAGGCAATTAAATATGCTTCAGACATCGAAGAATTCAATACTAACAGAAAGGGATTGGATAAGGAGATTACAGATGAGGCGCTTACTATGATTCTCCAAAATAAGGAGGAAAATAGATTTACTTCTGTTGTTTATAAAGATACCTGGCATAAAGGGGTTATTGGAATAGTTGCTTCCAGACTTACTGAAACTTATTACAGGCCTACATTAGTTTTCACCAAAAGCGGTGAGAAACTTGCAGCATCAGCAAGGTCCGTCAAGGGTTTTGATGTTTACAATGCCTTGGAACAATGTGCAGATTCTATTGAGCAGTTTGGCGGGCATAAATATGCGGCCGGACTTACCATGGTTGAAGAACAATACGAAATATTTAAGGCGCAATTTGAAAGCGTAGTTGCGCAAACAATAGATCCAAATCTCTTAACCCCGGAGATCCCCATTGATGCAAAACTCGATTTAGATCAGATAAGTCCGAAACTCTTGCGTATAATACAACAATTTGCACCTTTTGGACCCGGTAATATGACACCTGTATTTATGGCGGAAAATCTTAGGGATACCGGATATGCCAAAGGAGTTGGAGATGGAAGTAAACACCTAAAATTATCAGTAACTCAAAATGGCACTGGTCCGGTGGGGGCCATTGCATTTAATTTAGGAAATAAGCTTTCAGTTGTGCAAAATGGTAACCTATTTAGCGCTGTTTTCTCTCTGGAAGAAAATCATTGGAATGGAATGGTAAGCTTACAATTAAAAATCAAGGATTTAAGATAACACAATTTACCCTCCAAAAGTTTCCAGCGAAAAGTGTGTACCATCGAATTCACCATAGGTATAATAAGAAATCCAGTCACCGAGATTTATGTAAGAAGATGATTCACTCAGTGAGATTTCAAGAGGTAAATGCCTGTGACCAAATATGAAGTAATCGCAATGTTTTTCTTTTAACTTTCTCTTGGAATATTGTACGAGCCATTCTTTATCTTCCCCCAAAAAGTGAATGTCTTCTTCTCCAGAAATTAGTTTGTTATTAATGGAGAAATATTGAGCCAGCCTAACTCCCAGATCAGGATGTAACCAACGAAAGCACCATTGAGCCAGCCTATTCGTAAAAAGCTTTTTCATTCTCTTATATCCTTTATCACCAGGGC
>JABDPH010000122.1 GCA_013042925.1 Eudoraea sp. | reverse complement strand
AATGTATATTTTGGTTTCTTTTATTTCAGGGAAGTCTTCTCTGGGCATAGAAAAATAGGAAGATAAACCAATGAATAGAAAGATTCCAATCATTACATAAATGACCGAAGGATTATCAATAGCCCAGGAAGATAACCTAAATTCCTTGTTTATGTTTCTCTTTTGCTTACTCATAAGACTATTGAATTATTTTTACTTTCTGATTTTCCCGAACATTACGAGCACCTTCCATTACTACCTGAACTTCGGGTGTAATGCCGGCCAATACTTCTACATAGTCTCCCTGCGTAAGACCTGTTTGTATTATCTGTTTTTTGGCTACAGCCATGTTATTGGAATCGACCTCCGTTGCTATATAAACGTATTGTTCCCCTTCTGCATTTTCAGATATCAAACTCTGTGGAATTAAAATAGCATTGTTATTGCTGTAATCGTTAATCTGGACACGGGCAGTCAAATTGGGTTTTATAGTATTGTCTTTGTTTGGCACAGCAATTTCCACACGAAAAGATCGATTCGTTGGATTAATGAAATTTCCTGTTTGCCTAACAGCAGAAGTAATGCTATCACCCAGAACCGGAAAATAGATTTTTACTTCCTTACCTACGGTTACTCCATTAATATAACTTTCAGGGACGTCTACTTCAATGTACATTTCGGAGAGATTTACAATGCGGAATACAGCTTGCCCGCTAGCAGGTGAAACAACAGTTCCCTGTTCCTGGATAACATTGTCTATTATTCCAGAGAAAGGAGCTCTCATGTTTGATTTAGCCAACTGGCTTTCTGCTTGTTTAACAGAATTCATAACTGCCTGATAGTTTGTTTCCGCCTGCAGATATTGAATTTCAGATCCAATTTTTTGTTCCCATAGCCTCTTTTGGCGTTCAAAGGTAGTTTTTGCAAGCGCAGCCTGAGTTTTGAGCTGTTCAAGTTGACTACTCATTCCACCATCGTCTATTGTTGCTAAAAGCTGACCTTTTCTGACATTTTGCCCCTCTTTTACATATACTTTAAGCAAAGTCCCGGCCATTTCCGGATAAATCAATACGTTTTGTTTGGTCATTACGTTCCCTTGAAGATCGAGATAGTGATTAAACTTCTTTTCTTCTGTTTCTATAGTAGTAACCAACGCCAATTTTGAGTTGCTATCTTTAATTCTGATAACAGAATCCAGAAGCCTAAGCTCTGCGGTCAATTTTTTTTGTTTTGCGGTGATTTCCTGTTTTTTTAATTTTATCGCTTCCAAATTACCTTCTGCAATCAAAGTTTCAACGGACTCAACCGTTCCATTTCCACAGGATGTTATCAGTAATGAAATTAATATTAATATAAGAGTGTTTTTCATCTTATTCGGTTTTATGATTTGAGATTTAATTGTTAAGAACGGTTTCCAATTCTGTTTTTCTATTGATAACTTCTACCATAGCTTCAAGGTAATCCTGCTGTGCGGTATAAAGTTGAATTTGAGCCTGTCTTAATTCAAAACTGGTAGCCAGACCTTCAAAATATTTTGTTTGATTTTTCTTTTCAATCCGCTCAGCAAGATTGAGATTACTTTTTGTAGTTTGATAATCCTCAATTGAAAAAATATAATCGCTTTTAGCCCGTTCAAGTTGAAGTCTTATCTGTTCTTCAGTTTCCGTCAATTGAGTTTTAGCCTGGTCATAGGCAATCTTTGCTCTTTGGGTAGAAGCACTTCGGTTGAGGGAACTGAAAATAGGAATTTTTAAATCGAAACCTAAGACCGATGATCCGAACCACTGCTGTTGACTCTCGAAAAATGAGAATGTATTGCTGAATGCGGAGGCACCATAATTTACAAATGCATTTAGTGTTGGCAAGGCTTTACTTTTGGCAAGCTTTAATTCATAATATCGCTGTTCATTCAGGTTTAGCACCAACTTATAATCTACATTGTTTTCCATAAAGAATTCCGATTCCAAAAGGTTAAAATCAATTTTTTCCAATACCAGGTCATCCAGATTTTCGGTTAACAATGTTTCGTTTTCAATGGGGAGCCCCATAATTAAATTCAGCATTTGCAGCGTGATGTCTTCAAATCGGACTGAATTTTTTAACGCACTGATAATAGAGGATAATGTAATTTGAAGTTGTTCTACACTTTCTTCATCACCAAGACCATTTTCAAAGAGTTTTTCTGTTTCAAAAAGATTTTTCTCCAACGTAGCCTTGTTGTTTTCAAGGATAGCAACGGTTTCCTTTGCCAGTAAAACATTGCCATATGCCTCTATAACTGCTTTCCGTATTTCCTGATCTGTTTTCTCTTTGTTGTTTTGACTATATCTAAGAAAGGCTTCAGTAGCTTGAACCCCCACAATGTACGACCCGTCAAATATTTGCTGGCGAAGAGTAGCTGTTGCATTAACCTGATTTTGTTGTCCAAATACGACAGGGAGAAAAGATCCCGGTTCTCCCCCTACAATTTCCCCTGGGATAAGAGTTACAGGTTGCTTTAATTGATTTTGGTAGCTAAGATTACCGTCAATTTGGGGTAAACCAGTAGCAATAACTTCCCATTTTTGCTTTTGTGCATCTAGTATTTCTCTATCGGCATTAATAACACTGTAGTTATATTCAAGGGCATAAGCAATAGCTTCTTCAAGCGAAAAGCTATTAGGTTGTTCCTGAGAATAAGACCAACCCACAAATAGGAATGCTATAAAGCTTAAAAATTGAACTTTCATTTAATCTTGATTAGAGTTGATTATATTGTTTAGTATTTGTCTTCCTTTGGGAGTTACAATTCCCCTGAGATGATATTCCAGATAGTTGTCCATAAGATCGGCCACCGGAAATTTAGCAACAGGGAACAGTCTGGTATCTTTAATACTTGATACTCCCTGAAAGTATATTCGCGCGACAAATTCTATGTTTAGATTATCTCTGTAAATCCCTTGCTCTATACCTTTCTTTACATTATTAATGACACAACTATGCATCATTTCAAATTGTTTATTTCGAAGGGTATTGAAAATTCTGGGATAATATTTCTGAAGCTGAAACTGAGGAGAGGTTTTCTCTTCGTTTAAATGCTCCATTACGAGTCTTTTAATCTCATACAACTCTTCAATAGGGTTCTTTTTTAGTAAACATATTTCATCAATCCCGCAGGAGACAGAATCAAATACATGCATTGTACATGCTTCTACCAGCTTAGTTTTGTTTTCGAAATTAGAATAAATGGTTTTCTTGGAAATACCCATTGCATGAGCAAGGTCGTCCATAGTAACGCTTTTAAACCCCAGATTTAAAAACAGGTCTGTCGCTTTAATAAGTATTTTTTCTTTCATCATCAGGGCCAAATATAAACAGGAAACTATAAAAACATAAAAAGTTTCCAAAGTTTTACATTTTTTTAACAAACCACCTGACTTACGCCTATTTTGTTTACAGGAATTTTACATAAATGTTCTTCAGTGAGGGCTTTTAATGTATTTTTGAAAAAAATTGAAAATGCCGAACATAGAGTTTTATAGGGGATGTTTTAATTCCTATCTGGAAAATAAAATCAGAACCAAAGAACCTCAGAATTTGTATGATCCCATAGTATATATAATGGATTTGGGTGGCAAGAGACTCAGACCAATATTAACGCTTATTAGTACGGATGTGTTAGGAGGGAACTATGAGCATGCGCTGGATGCTGCCCTGGCAATTGAAGTTTTTCATAATTTTTCCCTGGTACATGATGACATCATGGATGCAGCACCACTAAGAAGAGGAGAAAAAACCGTACACAAAAAATGGGATGTGAATACGGGGATATTATCTGGAGACGTCATGCTTATTAATTCCTATCAGTATTTTGAAAGTTATCCGCCAGATTTGTTTAAATCGCTTATAAAAGTATTTAGCAAAACAGCAATTGAGGTTTGTGAAGGTCAGCAATATGATATGGACTATGAATTAAGTGACCATGTCACTGTTCCCGATTACCTCAAAATGATAACCTATAAGACAGCCGTTTTAGTTGCTGCAGCCATGAAAATGGGTGCCATAATTGCCAAGTCTTCAGAAGAGTCACAGGATGCAATTTATGACTATGGAATAAATCTTGGGATAGCCTTTCAACTGCAGGATGACTATTTGGATGCTTTTGGTGATCCGAAAAATTTTGGGAAACAGGTAGGGGGTGATATCATAGAAAATAAAAAGACCTTTCTGTATATACGGGCAATGGAATTAGCTACTGAAGAAGAGAAGAGTGAATTGAAAAATCTTTTTTCCATTAAACCGCAGGACCCTCGTGAAAAAATTGAAACCGTAAAGCAGATATTCATTAAAAGTGGTGCGGCCGAAGTTACGCGGAAAGAAATTGAAAAGTATACAAAGCAGGCATTTGAAATACTGGAATCTTTGGAGGCACCGGAAAGTAAGAAAGGGGTACTTCAGCGTTTTGGCAACAAACTCATGAACAGAGAAGTTTAAAACAACCTGTTAAATAATGCCTTTATAAAAAAGCTTTTAGGGCAACTGGAAATAATCTTAAGATCTTCTCTAATATTGGTTTCCTCGTCTAAAAATTTAAAAATAAGTTGGGGGCTGCTTCCCCTAAAGAGAGACTCAAAAATACGTCTGCCTTTGCTGTTATCCTTGTAGAGGATATCTAATAGAAGCAAATCATAATACCAATACCGATCTTTATGAGAGAATGACGAAAGGGGTTTATCCTTTTTAAGAAAAGCCACTAATTCTTTGGTTTTTCTGTTAGTATTCATAAAGGTATATCCCGTGCTGGCTTTGGCCCATCCACCTGCTACTCCAATGTGTAAAATATTTTCGCTATTCTTTGCAGAAAAATTATAACAGGTCATTGGAATATTTCCCTTTTCTTTCTCTACTATCTCATAATCAATACTCTTAAGGTTTTCTTTGATATATTTCTTAATTGCATCTTCATACTCTTGTTCATCTAATGTTTCAGCAGAGAATAAAGTATACTCAACCAATCCTTCAGTTTCTGAAAAAGGCAGAACATACATGAAACGGGTATTGGCTTTTTGAGGGATTGAAAAATCCATAAAAGTGGCATTTTCGGGATTGAAAATGGGCTTGTCAGATTTAATAAACCATCCTATAAAATGCTGCTGTAAAACAGGATATTTGGTTTGTTGATGCAGCAACTTATAATTGAAAATACTATTAAAAACCCTGGTTGCCCTGAAGCCTTCACTTTGGGTGGTTACATCCACATAATTATTATGATCTACAACCCCTGTAACCATATCCTGCAAAAAGGTAATATTTTCATAGGACTGAATTTTATCGAGAAAGTTGTTGTAAAAATCAAGTCCTCGTAACATCTTGTACTTATAAGGCGCTATCTTATGATTAACCCCATAATCTTTGCTATAGAAATCAATTTGACTCCAACTTTTTGCAATGATAGTATCAAAATCACCTTCATTCTTTTCCCAAAAGCACCAGGTACGATCATTAGTCTTTTTGGCATCCTTGTCAATTAATAATACAGTTTTATCCTTAAAATATGGATCAGTTCCAAGGGCATTAGCCAGCATCAAGCCTGAGGCTCCGGCACCAATTATTATATAGTCGTAGTATTTCTGCACAAATATGAAAAATATCAAAAGTACAAATTACAGCTCAAGTATTCCTTGTACATTAATTCAAACGGTAGCGCATTCCTAAAAACCCTCTCATTCCCTGATTTGGACCATAAACGTAAGACGGATCAAAAGTTAGACCATACGGGTTATCTGCGGTAGGGATGGCATTACCTGCATTGTCAAATTGAACATTTTTATCGAAGGGATCATTGGCCCTTGCAATAATAAATGGATTACCCCTGTTAGGAGTCCAATCCAACAAGTTTTTTATTCCTCCATAAAATTCAAAATCTTTCACACCGGAATATGTAAATTGAATATTTTGAATACTCCAGGTCGGGGAGTATTCCTGTCTGGGATCGAGGTCACTCAAAAGCGGGAGGCGCATCGGACCATATAGATTACCGGTATAATCCACAGAAAGATTAAGAGTTCTGAATGCATAGGATATGCTCCAGGTTCCGCTATAACTTTCGGTAAGGATTTGCCTTTGGGTAACACCGTTTGTAGTATTACTTACATCCATTAAAGTAGCTCCTAATAATATTTTTAGTCCAACCGGAAACGCTAAATCCAGGTTAGCACTTATTCCCTTGGAAACAGATTTGCCTTCCAGATTTCTATAGATTATTAAATTGGGATTGGTATCATAATCCGGCAGAATAACATTATTGAAATAGGTGTAGAAGGCTGAGGCATCCAAACCTATAAATGTTCCATCATTGCTGTATATTTTCTTAAGGTAGTTAATATTTACATTAATGGAACGCTCAGGTTTCAGATCTTCTGCAATGACTACTTCTCTTGCACCGGTTAAAGCTGCGTGTTCTTCAGTAAAAAGGTTAACAACCCTAAATCCGGTACCCGCATTCAGTCGGAATAAATCATTGTCCATAATTTTCCATTTATAGGCTAATCTTGGAGTAAATATAGAACCGTGTCGTTTGTCATAATCATAACGAATACCGGTTAGCAGAGAATGTTTTTTAGAAAAATTTATCTCATCCTGCACAAACAGGCTGGGTATCCAGACGATGTCTGCTTCATTATTTCCCGTTGATCCGGAAGTTGCAGGAGTATTATCGTCATAATAATTGTATTTAACTGCAGTTCCAAACAGAAGATCATGCTTTGCCCAAACTTTATCCCATGTTAATTGCCCAAAACCAATACGCTGATCTGCCAGATACGGTGTATTGCCATATACAGAATTTTGACTGTGGTCATTATATGACATGGAGAGGAGTATATTTTCCTTGAAGGGCAATTGATATTTTCCTAGTATCTCCCAACGCCTGGTGTAGATGCTCTCGCCATATATTTCATCTCCACCCCTGAATTCTGGGGTCCATTGCATTTCACCACCCCACCTGTCTTCATAAAAAAAACGACCCGCCAATGAAAAAATGCGATTATTCTCCCGGTTCAAACTCCATTTTTGAAAAAAGGATACACGATCCTGAAGGGTTAAATCGGTGAAATTATCTCCGTTATCATCAATTGGGTTGTCGTATTTGAAATAATTAAGGCCAAGAAGTAAGTTGGAACTACTCCCTAATTCAATTCTTGATCCGAGATCAAGGTTAACTTCGCCCCAACCGCTCATAAAACTATCGGCTGCAAAAGTAGACGCCTCCAGGGGTTTTTTTGTTATTATATTAATTAGCCCTCCAACTGCTTCACTGCCATATAAGGTAGAAGCAGGCCCTTTGACAATTTCTATTTGCTCTATCAAAGAATTTGGAATACCAGATAGCCCATATACAGTGCCCAAACCGCTTACAATGGGCATGCCATCTATTAAGACCAGCGTATATGGTCCTTCTAGTCCATTAATATGAATATCCCCGGTATTACAGACATTACAATTAATTTGAGGCCGCACACCATTGACGTTTTGAAGGGATTCAAAAATACTTGGGGTAGGATTTTTTTTAAAGAATGTAGGTTTATATACTTCAACAGGTACAGGACTTTCCAATCTTTTTACCGGTTTTAAAGTGCCGGTAACCACCATTTCTTCTAATTGCTCTGATGAAGTTTTAAGTGATATATTAAGAAGTAGCACTTTATTATTAGCTAAGGTAACCTTTTGGCTATAAGGAGTGTACCCCAAAACAGAAGTCTTAATTTTATAGTTCCCATCGGGAATGTTAGCAATGGTAAACTCACCGTTTTTATCAGAAGATGTACCAAATTCTGTTCCCTGGAGGTAGATATTTGCAAAAGGCACGGGTATTTCTCCATCCAGAATTACTCCGGTAATTCTATTTTGTTGAGAAAACAAATTTGAAATTCCCAAAAGAGATAGAAGCACAAATATGACTATCCTGAAAATAAAGGGATTAACAATGTATTTCATTTGCCAAATAAAAAATTTAGACAAATCTAAAAATTTGTTTGTACAAATAAAAATGTATTTTTGCTAAAATGTTTTTTATGACTCATTCTGAGGAGAATTACATTAAGGCAATATTCCATCTGGCCAGCACAGGTATTGAAGTTATTTCAACTAATGCCCTGGCCGAAAAGATGGAGACCAAACCATCCTCAGTAACTGATATGATGAGAAGGTTATCTGAAAAGGGGCTGGTTCATTACAAAAAGTATCAGGGAGTATCACTGACAACCCTCGGTACAAAGACCGCTTTATCAATCATAAGAAAACATCGTTTGTGGGAAGTTTTTTTAGTAGAGAAGTTGGGTTTCACCTGGGATGAGGTACATGAAATTGCCGAACAACTAGAACATATTAAAAGTGAAAAATTAATTGATAAGCTCGATGAACTATTAGACTTCCCCAAATTTGATCCTCACGGAGACCCTATTCCGGGTAAAAATGGAGAGTTCATGGAGCATGACAATCAACTGTTGAGTCAATTACCTATAGGTTCTGTGGCACTATGTGTGGGGGTCAAAGACTCTTCTGCGGTATTCCTGAGGTTCCTGGATAAAAATAGTATAGCGCTTGGGAATAAAATGAAGATTTTAGAAAAAGAAGAGTTTGATAATTCTTTGCGAATTCTTCTTGATGAAAGAGAATTACAAATCTCTCAGCAAATAGCCTCTAATTTATACGTTAAAAAGATTGAGTTATGATAGAGAATGTCATTAGTTATTTTGAATCAATTAATCCTATTCTTGCTGCTTTTTATGCAACACTTTTTACCTGGATGCTTACAGCCTTAGGTGCAGGTCTTGTCTTTTTTTTTAAAACAATGAACAGGGCTGTTTTAGATGGAATCCTTGGATTTACCGGCGGGGTAATGGTAGCTGCAAGTTTTTGGAGTCTTCTGGCCCCGGGAATAGAAATGAGCCCGGGAGAAGGTTTTGTTAAGGTTCTGCCGGCGGCAGTAGGATTTTTACTTGGCGCTGTTTTTATTTATGGATTGGATAAGGTTTTACCGCATATACATATTAATTTTAAAGAAAGTGAAGGAATAAAAACACCCTGGCACAAGACAACGCTGCTTACACTAGCCATAACGCTACATAATATTCCTGAGGGTCTTGCTGTAGGGGTCTTGTTTGGCGGAGTTGCTGCCGGTTTTGAAGGTGCAAATATAGGTGGAGCTGTGGCTTTGGCACTTGGGATAGGTCTGCAAAACTTTCCCGAAGGTTTCGCAGTTGCTATGCCTTTAAGAAGGCAAGGGCTTAGCCGACTTAAGAGTTTTACCTATGGACAAGCATCTGCTATGGTTGAACCTATAGCTGCAGTTTTGGGTGCATGGGCGGTTCTTACTTTCGAACCTATTCTGCCTTACGCCTTGTCCTTTGCTGCCGGGGCAATGATCTTTGTCGTTGTTGAAGAGGTTATTCCTGAGACGCAGCAAGACAAATACACGGACATCGCAACAATGGGCTTTATCGGAGGTTTTATTATTATGATGGCCTTAGATGTAGGTTTAAGCTAACTTTCCATCATTCCCCCATAAGAGTAAATGCACCCTTAGTTAAAACACGGGGGTTTTCCGGTAAGTCATCCAGATTTTTTATAGCAGTGTAACCCATATATGTTTCGCCAGTTTCAACTTTTAGCGGTGTAAAACTATACACGTTATCTTTATTTGTCTCCAGTATTAAGAGGTATGAGGAATCATTTAAGGATACCAGGGCCTCTGTAGGAATACTCAGGGCCTTTTTATCTGATGTAATAATAGTGGCGTTGACAAACATCCCGGTTAGAAAATTATGTTTGGAAGCATCTTTGAGATGTCCATGGACTCTTATGGTTCTGTTTTCTTCTATAGCATTGCCAATTAAATATACTTCTGCCTTAAATATCTCTGCAGAAGCTTCCGGTATTTTAAATATAATTTCCTGCCCTTTTTGAATCTTCATTATATCCTTTTCAAAAACAGATAATTCTAAATGTATATGGTCATTATCTACAATTTCGATGATAGGGGTTGCAGGTGAAACATACGTCCCTAGAGATACATTTACCTGGGTAATACTACCACTAATGGGCGCATATAGCGTGGAAG
>JABDPH010000120.1 GCA_013042925.1 Eudoraea sp. | reverse complement strand
AATGACACTGAAGAGTGGAGTAGAAATGACCATTAAAAAACATGCTCCTCAGATAGAAAAAGTGATCAATATTGATTAAATAGTTGACCTTTCATTTCACTGCTGATAAAAACGGTTATTTTCTAACTTATATATGGAATTAAATTCTTGCCTGGTAAGTAAATAAATTATAATATCTACCTCTTTTGGCAATAAGGGAGTCGTGTGTACCTTGTTCTGCAATTCTCCCGTTCTCAATCACCAAAATTTGATCAGCTTTTCTAATGGTGCTCAATCGATGGGCAATAACAAAGGTTGTTCTTCCTTCTGTTAGGTGGGATAAACTTTTTTGGATTAAGGCTTCACTTTCGGTGTCAAGATTTGAGGTTGCTTCATCTAAAATCAATATCCGAGGATCGGCTAACACAGCACGTGCAATTGCTATACGCTGTCTTTGCCCCCCTGAGAGTTTTATACCCCGCTCACCAATAAGTGTATCTAAACCATCTTCAAATCTATCTGTAAATTCATTAACATAGGCGGCTTCCACTGCCTCCTGTAATTGTTTTTCAGTGGCATTGGGTCTAGGAAACAATATATTCTCACGTATGGTTCCCTCAAACAAAAAATCATCCTGTAAAACTACCCCTAAGTGTTTTCTAAAACTATTAAGATCTACCTTGGCCAAATCCTGTCCGTCTACAGTTATTGTCCCGCTTTGCTGGTTCAGGAAACTAGCGGCAAGTCCGGCGATGGTACTCTTTCCTGAACCCGAACTTCCAACAAGTGCTACCACAGTACCTGCATCTACCTTAAAGCTAATATCATGTATTACTTCTTTTTCTTCTTCATAGGCAAATGAAACTGAGTCAAATATCATATCACCCTTTATGCCATTCAGTGTCAATGTTCGGACCTCTTCATTAGATTCAGGTTGCATATTCATCAATTCCTCTGTTCTGTCCAAACCGGCCAGGGCTTCAGTAAGCTGACTACCAATATTACTCATCTGTACTATGGGGGCGATCATTAGTCCTAAAAGAAAAGTAAAGGTCAAAAATTCACCAACGGTGAGTTCATCAATCATAATTTTATAGCCTCCCATACCCATAATGCCGGTCGTCGCAAGACCCAGTAGAAAAGTAGAAGAACTGGTCATAAAAGCTGTTGCAGTTAGACTTCTTTTTACATTTTCAAACAATCGCAGCACACCTTCTTCAAAAACACCATGCTCCTGGGCTTCTGCGTTGAAGCCCTTGATAACCCTAATCCCACCTAGTGTTTCGGTAAGTCTGCCAGTAACTTCAGCGTTGATTTTACCCCTGTTACGAAATATTGGTCGAATAATTTTGAAAGCTTTGAGGGCTATAACCGCAAAAATAGCCAGGGGAATCAAAGCAAAAAGTGTCATACTTGGACTAATATTTAAGAGAAGAATTAAGGATACTATGGCAGTAATTGATCCTCCTACCAATTGTACTAAGCCTGTGCCAATTAGATTTCGTACCCCTTCTACATCGGTCATTATTCTCGAGACCAATTCCCCCGATTTGGTATTGTCAAAAAACCGAATTGGTAAGGATAAAATTTTCTTCTGCACCTGAGCGCGTAATTCGGAGATCATATATTGTGCCTGTACGCTAAGTATTTTGGTTAAAAGAAAAGAGGTTACTGCTTGTATTAAAATAGCCAATATGACTATTCCCAATAGAATCTTAAGGAATTCCAGATCTTTATTTGGTATAATGTCATCCATTAAATACTTAAGAGACATTGGAGCTACAAAACTGGCTGCCTTGCTTACTATTATTAATGCCAAACCTATAAAAACCAGATTCCTTCTTGGCCAAATGATGGTTTTAAATGCTTTAAGTATACTTACTCTTCTATCGGACATTGGAGATTGCTCTGCTTTTTGATATAAAAAAGTGCAATTTACAGTAAAATTGTGGTCCGGTAGCCAAATGGATAAGCGCTGACGTAATTTTAAGGAAGAATTAGCATATAAGTTTTAATACTTTTAATTTCACAAATACTAGGATCTGCTTATAGAGTCTAAAGACAATAGCGAAAACCTGCTTGAAAACGGAGATAATGTTCAACCTATCAAGGATTTGAAGATTAAGGGGATGCCTAAAAGACTGAAGCGGGATAATATCATAAAAAATATAGGGTCAATAAATAATAGCTATGAAATTTCCTCTTATTAAATATCTTTTTGTTCTATTTCTGGTCTTTAATAATTCCTGCAAAACCGCTCAGGGGCAATCCGAAATAGATCAATGGAAGGAACAAGCAGAAAATATAACCATTATCAGAGATGATTTTGGTGTGCCTCATATTTACGGTAAAACCGATGCAGATGCTGTATTTGGACTATTATATGCCCAATGTGAAGACGATTTTAACCGGGTGGAGCAGAATTATATATGGGCGATTGGCAGATTGGCCGAAGTTGAGGGAAAAAAAGCAATATACAGTGACTTGCGCGCCAAAATGTTCATGAGCAAAGAAGAAGCGATTGCTAATTACAATAAGAGTCCTGATTGGTTAAAAAAACTCTGTGATGCTTTTGCGGATGGGATCAATTACTTTCTTTATACCCACCCCGAAGTGAAGCCCAAGCTATTAACCCGATTTGAACCCTGGATGCCAATGTATTTTAGCGAGGGCTCAATTGGGGGAGATATTGAACGAATTAGTGCAGCGAAAATACGTGCTTTTTATGAGGAAGGGAAAGCTTTGGGAATGGCTGAAGATGCTCGCTTAAAAAAGCGTAAGGAAGAATTAGAACCTCAGGGATCCAACGGAATCGCCATTTCCGGAAAATTAACGAAGAGTGGTAATGCTATGTTGCTCATAAATCCACATACTTCTTTCTATTTCAGGGGAGAAGTTCATGTGGTAAGTGAAGAAGGTCTCAATGCTTATGGGGCAGTTACCTGGGGACAGTTTTTTGTTTATCAGGGATTTAATGAGAAAACCGGATGGATGCATACCTCTACTTATACAGACGTAATGGACGAATTTGTTGAGGTATTTGAAGAAAAAGAAAAGAAACTTTATTACCTATATGGTGAGGAAAAACGCCCAGTGACTCAAACGCAGATTGTTTTGAAATATAAGGATGAAGAAGGAATAAAAGAAAAAAAATTCCCTGTCTTCCGAACACACCACGGACCCATAACT